>DASQZK010000576.1:0-5310 GCA_035638735.1 Bacteroidales bacterium | reverse complement strand
GTTGGCTATGGGTACTTTATATGATATGGTTGAAACGGATGGCGGGATCAATGTACAGGACCGGGGCGCATCGGGTACCGGACATGGTTGGGCAGGAGCGAACCAGGTTTTCTGGAATTGTGCCGGTGCATCTTCTATATGCCAGAATCCATGGGTCTCTGCCAAAAACTATAATTTTGGGTTTATCGGAGAAAAAAATGCTGGATGGAATTCCAGACCGGATGGTATGTGGGTTGGGTACAAAAGGCCGGGAATATTTCCGGAATCTCTCTACCAGGCTCAGCTGGGATCGAGGCTAAATGATCGTGGGGTATTCTCAGTCTATCAGGGATTGGAAAAAGTAAATGACTCTACTTTTATCCTGTCATTTAATATGCCTTTCCTGGGTGATCTTGCAATTGCGAAAAACTTCTCGATTACCGGAAATGCCGGTTATGAAGGAGCAGAATGTTCGGTGACGGCCTTAAGCGATACTTCCATCAAGGTGGTAGTGGATGGCATCGGACCGCTTCCGGCTTTCTCCTCTGTGACCGTAAATGCAGTTAATATGTTAAGTTCAACCGGAGAAGCATTGAGCGGACTGACTTCTGCAACGTATATTGAACCCGACCTGAGGCCGGTTGTAACGGGTCTTTTTGCCAGGGTAAATAATGAAGATGAGACGCTGGGAGCATCGAGCAGTAAGCCCGGTTCCATATATCTTGTGAAGTTTTCCGGTAATTATGATTATCTCGACGATTATAAGACGGAAAGAGATCTGGACAGAGCGGTAACAGATAATCTGGGACGAAAAGTTGATGCACCCTTTGCCGATTCTGTCATGAAAATCGCCACTAAAGGATTACCAGGCGGATATTATCTATATTATGGTGTGGATGAAGATGGCAGATTATCTGCGCCGGCGGATGAATGGCCGGAAGTGGAGGCTACCGGACCATTATCGAAGATTGATGATGCATATACGATTCCGGATTTTTCTGTATGGTCTTCTAATGGGATAATTTTTATTAACCCCGGTGATCAATCAGCACACTATTCGGTCCAATTTTTTGATATAACCGGCAGTTTGTTCAATGGCAAGAGAAGTGTGGCCGGTGACCAACAATTTATACTACCGGATTATCGGGGTATTATGATTGTGAAGTTGATTGCAGAAGACGGGTCGGGAATTGGTGTATATAAGCTGGTAAATAATCCTTTATGATAAAATGAACGGTGATTAAACGGAGATTTATGCACAAATTCGCTGGTGTTAAAGCTCGATGGGGAATAATTGCTTCAATATCGGGTCAATGTATTCAAACCAGAATTTCAGCTAATAAGGCTGGAAAAGGTTCTATGTAATTTTATCTCATATAAAACAACTATACCCAATAATATAAGAAAAACACATGAATAAAACTTTATACTTTACTTCAATTCTGGGCATCCTGGCATGTCTGATGACGGCAACCGAATTGTATTCCCAGACTACCAAATGGTCACCTGAACAAGTTTATTATGGTTCCGGGGGTAAATTAGCATACACGCCTGATGAGCAAGGGAATATTATTCCGGACTTCAGCAATGTAGGGTATATGTATGGTGATGCGGAAATTCCGGATGTTCCCACGGTTATTGAGGTTAGTCCTGTAGATGGTGACGATGGAGCAACTATCCAGCAAGCCATTGACCAGGTATCGATGATGAGTCTTGATCAGAATGGTTTTAGGGGGGCTGTATTGCTGAAAAAGGGGACTTATCAGGTAGCGGGGAAATTATATATCAGGAGGAGCGGAATTGTTCTAAGGGGTGAAGGACAATCTGAAGATGGCACTGTCATCAGTGCGGAGGGCAATGTTAAGAGAGATTTTATAGTGGTCGGAAACGGAAGTGGCTTAAATGTCTCACAAGTTTCAAAGGTTAATATTGTTGAAGGCTATGTACCTGTAGGAAGAAAATTCGTCGTTGTGGCTGATGCCTCCAAATTTATGGAGGGAGAACGCATTTCGGTCTACAGGCCCGGTACGGCAAATTGGATTTCTGATCTTAAAATGGATCAGATCGCCAACGACGACGGGCAAACTAAGCAATGGGATCCTGATAGTTATTGTTTTCACTTTGAAAGATTGGTCACAAAAGTGAGTGGTGATACCATCTTTTTTCGCAATCCTGTTGTAATGGCAATGGAAACGAAATACGGAGGCGGATCGGTTTATAAATGCACTTCCGATCGAATTGAAAATGTGGGTATAGAGGATCTACTGCTGAAATCGGCATACCAGTCAGAAACTGATGAAGATCATGCCTGGGTTGCCGTGGCTTTTGGAAGTGTTGAAAACGGCTGGGCAAGAAGATTAACTTCGAAGTATTTTGGTTATGCCTGTGTATCTGTGAATGATAATGCAAGACTGATTACAGTTGAAAGCTGCAATTGCAGAGATCCAAAATCGGAATTATCAGGCGGGCGTCGTTACTCCTTCAATCTTGGAGGAGGGTCGCTGACCCTGTTCAAGAATTGCACTACTACCGAGGGGAGGCATGATTTCGTTAGTGGTTCGAGGGTTAAGGGTCCTAATGTTTTTGTCAATTGCACGGCATCAAATGTCCATGCCGATAGTGGTCCCCATCACCGTTGGGCTATGGGAACGTTATATGATAATATTGTCACTGATGGAGCGATCAATGTACAGGACCGGGGTCAGTCAGGATCAGGACATGGTTGGGCAGGCGCCAACCAGGTCTTCTGGAGTTGTAAGGGAGCATCTTCTATTTCTCAGAGTCCGTGGGTTTCTGCTAAGAACTATAATTTTGGATTCATTGGCGATAAAGCCTCAGGCGCATTGCCGGGCAGACCTGACGGGGAATGGGTAGGGCAAAACAAACCGGGAATTTTTCCTGAATCGCTTTACCTCGCACAGCTTGATTCAAGATTAAACAATGTTCAGGTATTTTCAGTTTATCCGGCATTGGAACGAGTGAACGACACTGCTTATATCCTGTCATTTAATCTGCCGTTTTTTAATACTCTGGCAAAAGCGCAAAACTTCTCAGTTACCGGAAATGCCGGGTATGAGGGAACAGAATTTTCAGTCACTGTCCAGAGCGACACTTCCATCATGTTTGTATTTGACGGCATCGGGCCTCTTCCTCCATTCTCTTCCATTACCGTGAATGTCCTAAATATGCTGAGTTCAACCGGAAAACCATTAACGGGTTTGACTTCTGCAACTTATATTGAACCTGACCTGAGACCGGTGGTGACTGGAATTACGGCCAGGGTGAATAATGAAGACGGTTTTCTGGAGGCATCGAGCAGTAAGCCCGGTTACATATATATTATTAAATATGTCGCGGACTATAGCTTTGCTGAATTATATCAGACAGTAGCTGATCTTGATGAGGCGGTAGCCAATAACCTGGGTCGAAAAGTGGATGCACCTTATGCCGATTCAACCGTAATGATCTCAACAAAAGGATTACCCGGTGCGTATTATGTTTATTTTGCCGTAGATGAGGATGGCAGATTATCTAAACCGGGAATTGAATGGCCTGAGGTAATAGCAACAGGTCCGCTATTGGGGTTGGATAAGAATTCTATAGCACAGGGATTTTCCGTATGGGCGTCAAATGGGGCCATCTATATACGACCCGGTGATACTTTAACAAACTATTCGGTCCAAATCTTTGATATGACGGGCAGATTATTCATGTTCAGGGAAAATATGACAGGGGATCAACAGTTGCCGGGTCCGGATTATTGGGGAATATTGATCGTTAAACTGATTTCAAAAAATGGATCGGGCACGGGGGTAAGTAAACTATGGTATAACCCATTATGATAGTGTGAACAGATAATAGATAAACAATTAATCAGGCATCCTGGGACATATTCAAAATAGTCTGGAATACATTAAAATTTCTAACGGGATAAAAGTTATGTATTTTTACATGCTGTCAGATCTTAATCACTAAGCTATTAAATATCATGATCAAGTTTTTAAATATTGCTTTATTTACAGGTATTTTTGCCTGTGTGATGACGTCTGCTGACTTGTATTCCCAGGATACAGGACTTCCTGAGTCGTGGGTGAATCCCCCGCCTGATGTAGTACCCACCTATCCCTTTGAACCAAACCCGCTCAAGCCATTGGTTTCAATGGGCCCTGACGGAAAGCTTGTTTATAAGCCCTATAGTGACAAGGGTGACCGGGTCCTCGACTGGTCCAATGTAGGTTACGAAAAGAGCAATGTTCCCATTCCCAATGTGCCCGTGAAGGATACCCTTTCTCCACTGGAGGGCGAAACTATCGTTGACGGCAATATGGCCTATCCCAAAGGGCCTGATAGTCACGATATGATTCAGGCAGCGCTTTACAAGGTCTGGCAAATGACTCCCGATGCCAACGGCAATAAAGGTGCGGTCCTGCTTAAAGCCGGCACTTACTATATTAATGGCGCTATAACTATTCCCACCGGTGTAGTCCTTCGCGGCGAGGGTAGCGATGAAAATGGCACGATACTGATCATCCGCAGCACTAATGGCGGGGGAAGTGCCATCCAAATAGGTCAGGGCAGCATCTATATTAATTGGGCAAGCACCGTTCGTATCACGGACGACTATGTGCCTTCAGGCAGTTATGAGATTTCTGTGACGGATGCCAGTGCATTCAAAGCCGGCGACTTTGTATTCGTCAGGAAAACGGTCAACCAGGCGTGGATCGATACCCTTGGCATGGGTGAGCGTCTCCGTCACATTCGCGGGGGTACGGAAGGCTTGAATAAAGTCCCCTGGGATCCGGATTCATACCAGTTTATGCACCTTCGACAAATCACAAAGGTGGAAGGTAACACCATCACGCTCGACATGATGATGCCGCAGTCAATATCAGATGTATATGGCGGTGGAGAGGTGTTAAAAGCGGATGTGTCTTCTCTGTCGACCCAGTGCGGCGTGGAGTCTCTTTCTGTGGTCTCCAACTATGACGCAACGGCCAAGGATACAGGCAAAGACGCTACCGACTTTATGAATTTTCAAAATGGAATCTCAATCAACAATGCCATGGACAGTTGGCTGAGGGATGTGACCGTGAAACATGTGTATTTTGCAGCTGTTAATTTAGGTTATGGCTCCCGTCAGGTTACCGTTCGGGATTGTAAGTCACTTGAGCCCATTGGTCCATACCATGGCGGTTTTCGTTATCCTTTCTGTATCGGCGATGGAACAGGCCATCTGTTTTACAACTGTTTTTCAGAGGATGGACGCCACGATTTTGTAGGCGGATCACGAGCTATGGGTCCTTTTGCATTCGTAAAATGTACCGCGGTACG
>DASQZK010000575.1:0-2864 GCA_035638735.1 Bacteroidales bacterium | reverse complement strand
CATCCACCACGTAATTATTCGTCCTGAAAGGAAACACGCGACCTACAACATCTATCTCCATCATCTGTTCCTTACTCAATCGATGAATTTGAGGAATATTTCGATAATTCCGTAAGGAATAGGCTTTATACTTCATGCATTATGGTTTTAATCAGTGAAATTTCTGAAGGGGAGCACAAAGATAGGAAAAAATAGGGATTTTTGAAAGGGAAGAGCATCGGGAGAGCAGGTTGAAAGGCCGTTGGCTTGCTAAAGTCAGCTCAACGTATATATTCCATCCTGGCCGCATCGAGGCGAAGAAATATGAACAGCATCAGGGTAAAGGCCCATAGTGATGATCCGCCGTAGCTGAAGAACGGGAGCGGAATACCGATAACCGGGAAAAGTCCTATGGTCATCGCTATGTTCACGGCAAAATGAAAGAAAATGACCGAAAAGACGCCGTAGCCAAAGACGCGTGCAAAGACACTTCGTTGTCGTTCAGCCAACTGGATCAGCCTGATCAGTAGGGTGACAAATAGTCCAACCACCGCCAGTGATCCTAAAAAGCCCCATTCTTCACCAACGGTACAGAATATAAAGTCGGTACTCTGTTCAGGCACAAAATGAAGTTTTGTCTGGGTACCCTGCAGGAATCCTTTTCCTGAAAAGCCTCCCGAGCCAATGGCTATTTTGGACTGGTTAACATTATAACCGGCGCCTTTAGGATCTGACTGGATGCCGAGCAGGATATTGATCCTGTTCTGTTGGTAATCGCTCAGAACATGATGAAAGGCATAGTCGACCGAGAAGGTATAGACGATGCCGGCTATGACAATCGCAAAGACATAAAAAGCTTTTCGCAGGCGGTTTTTAATAATAGGGACCAAAAAGAATATTGTTGACGGGACAAGTGCAATCATGCCGGCCGTGTATAGATCGCGCTCCTTACCGGCCAGATGCATCACCAGGTAAACCAATCCGAACGACAGGGCGTAGACCAGGGTTACGGACATAAAATTCTTGAAACTCCGGGTCATGAAACCCCACACCACGAAGCCGCCAAGTAAAATCACGAGCAGCAAAATAAAATTACTCAGCATCAGGATCATAAAGAACAGTATGCCCAGAGCAATAAGGATGGTGAGGATGATCGCGGGAAATCCTTCCCGGAAAAGGGGAAGGATGAACGAAAAAAAGACGAGTGCCGAACCGGTGTCGGGCTGCATCAGGATGAGAGCCGCCGGGGTAAAAATGATTAGGGACGCCTTTAAGAATGTCCGGAAATTGGTCACATTGACATTGAAGCCCGACAGGTACTTTGCCAGGGCCAGGGCCACGGCTGGTTTGGCAAATTCGGAAGGCTGAACCTGGAACCCGCCGATAACGAACCAGCTCCTGGCACCGTTGATTTCTTTACCGGCCACGAGCACTGAAAGCAGCAACAGGATGACCGCTATATAGATGAGATAAGCGAAAAAGTCGTAAAACTTGTGGTCAATGGTCATTACCACGATAGCGATGATAACCGAGGCACATATCCAGATGAACTGTTTGCCGTACCTCTGGTTAAGGTCGAGGATACTGGGATGTTGCTCGGAATAAACGGCCGAAAAAATGTTAAGCCACCCCAGGGTAACCATCACCAGGAAAAGAATAACGGTAAACCAGTCGATATTTGCTATGACATGACCTCTTCTCACCGGGATGCGACCTCCTCTTTTTTGGTTTGTTTCTTTTGCATCCCTTTCAGGATATAATTCTCCAGCCAGGTCCGTTTGACGTCACCCTTCAGATACTTTTCTATCATGAGGCTGGCAATTGGGGCGGCCCAGGTAGATCCAAAACCGACGTTTTCAACGTACACGGCAATGGCGATCCGTGGGTTTTCCCTGGGTGCGAAAGCAACAAATATGGAATGGTCTTCGCCAAACGGGTTC
Organism: Bacteroidales bacterium; assembly: GCA_035638735.1. Lineage (GTDB taxonomy): Bacteria > Bacteroidota > Bacteroidia > Bacteroidales > DASQZK01. The sequence continues at coordinate 945 of DASQZK010000575.1, read as the reverse complement.
TGAGCGGTACCAGTCTTTCCGCATATCACTATATCGTCGAGCTTTGCAATGCGGGCCGTACTCCCGGCGCCGCCGTTAACGGCCAGTTCCATACCATCGATGGCCACTTCGTAGTTGGCACTGTCGATGGTGGTGTTATGTTTTTTTGTGAATGAGGGATTGAGGAGCTCGCCATCGCTAACCTGCTTCAGGATATGAGGTGTATAATAACTTCCCCTGTTGGCGATGGTGGCGGACATGTTAGCCATCTGGAGCGGTGTAATGCCAAGCTCTCCCTGGCCGATGGCCAGAGATATGATGGTAAGAAAATTCCAGTGTCCGTTCCCGTAGTATTTGTCGTAATAAGTAGATTTTGGCACAAAGCCTTTGAGCTCGCCCGGGATGTCGGATCCAAGTCTTTCCCCGAAACCAAACGACGTAACGTGTCGCCGCCAGTTATTGAACGCCGAGTCGGTGCGTGAAAATTTACTGTCTTCCATGATCCTGCGCAGCACGTTGCAGAAATAGGCATTGCACGATATCTGGATGCCCTGGCGCAGATCGAGGGGAGACATGTGATTATGACAGCCCACATGCACACCACGGTAATAGTATCCGAGGTCGCAATAGAATTCATTGGAGGGAAGCAGGACATTTTCCTGCAGGCCGATAAGCCCGTTGACGATCTTAAAGGTTGATCCGGGGGGATAACTGGCTGCCACTGCCCGGTTGAACAACGGGTTGAGTGTATCGGAGGAAAGATCCCGGAAGTTATTGCTCAATCCGCGCCCTACAAGCAGCCCTGGATCGTAAGAAGGAGAACTTACCATGGCAAGGATCTCTCCCGTGGAAGGTTCAATCGCTACTATACTGCCTGTAAATTTGCCCATAAGCTTTTCCCCGTATTCCTGGAGGTCGGCATCGAGAGTAAGGGTGATATCGGTACCAAGCTTCGAAGGTTCGTCA
>DASQZK010000574.1:0-4992 GCA_035638735.1 Bacteroidales bacterium | reverse complement strand
GTAGACGCTACAAATTTGTATAGTGCAATCACAGTTGATGGATGTTATGTGGATATAACATCAGTTGAATAATCACTAAGATAAAAAATACTTAAACTATGAAATATACATATTTAATCGTGTTGGCAATGCTGGCTCTTGCACCGGCAACATACGTGTTAGGCGATGTCAACACCGACCAGATGTCAATGGTTCAACCAGGCGACATAACTGTAAAGGGTAAAATCATTGACCAAAACGGAGAACCGCTTCCAGGCGCAACTGTACAAGAAAAAGGTACAACCAATGGTGCCATTACCGACCTTAATGGTAACTTCTCTCTTTCTGTTCCTTCAGATGCTACTTTAACAGTATCATATGTAGGATATTTAAGCGAAGATATAACTGTAGAAGGAAAAACTGACCTGGGCACTATCACACTGGTTTCGGACATTAAACAACTCGACCAGGTAGTGGTGGTAGGTTACGGTACACAACGCAAGGTTGACCTCACTGGTTCAGTTTCCGTTGTTAATACTGAAGAGCTGAATAAAGTTTCCAAGTCAAATATATCAACAGCTCTCCAGGGAAAAATAGCCGGTGTCCGAATTACTTCCGACGGGCAACCGGGAGCCGACCCCAGCATACGTATCCGTGGTATCGGTACCTTTGGTAGCACAGACCCGCTCTATGTTGTCGATGGAGTTCCCATGAACAGCATACGCGACTTCTCGCCAAACGATATCGAAAGCCTTCAGGTACTTAAGGACGCTTCTGCGGCAGCAATTTATGGTTCACGCGCTGCCAATGGTGTGATTATCATCACCACAAAGCAAGGTAAGAAGAACCAGCCCATGAAGATTGACTACAGGGGCTATTATGGTTTTGATCAGGTGGAAAAAGGAGTATATGATGTGATGGATGCCAGCCAATATGGCAAATACATCACCATGGCATACAATAATAGTGGCATGGATGTCCCTGCCGGATATAATCCTGCAAGTCCAAAATACCTCAATCCGAATAAAATTAATACCAATTGGTTCGATGAGGCATTCAAAACCGGTATTCGTCAGGATCATAACATTAACGTGTCAGGAGGTGGCGAGAAAAATACTTACAACGTTGCTCTCGACTACTTTAGCCAGCAGGGAACAATGGTAGGTGCCGGTCCTAACTTCGACCGTTATACGGCCCGTTTCAAAAACACCATGGATGTTAAGTTTATCAAATTCACCACCAACGTTGTATATAGCCACAGCAATCAGGACAATATGGCGCTCAGTAATGCCAACGAGTACGTGCAGGGATTGTATGGTGCACAATATCCTGTAATGGCTTCGGTTCTGATTTTACCTCCAACTATCAAGGCTTACGATGAATCGACCTGGGTGCTCGACGATAAAATTGCAGCTGCATCAAACTACCATTATGATTCTTACGGCTTTGGTACTTACTATGACGATGTTCATGGAGACTTGCGTGTAACGAATGTGCTGCTCGAAAACAGTCTGATAAAGAGGAATACAAAAGTGAACCGGGTGGTAGCTTCAGGAACTGCAAATGTTGATCTCATAGGCATGGTTGGGCAAAAAAGCAGCAATCACAAGTTAGATTATAACCTTAACCTGTCGTACAGTAAAACCCTGGCCAAGGACCTGACATTTATCCCTGCATTTATTCAGAGTACAACGAACTACCTGTCAAAAGATGATGAGACCCTGTCAGAGGGCTATCGTAACTATGGCTATGCACTTGTAGAAAACTATATAAATTACGATGGTACATTTGGGAAAAGTCACATCAATGCGCTTGTTGGTCAAACATTTGAGCACTATCTCGATCACACACTCACAGGAAGAGGTGTTAACCTGTCTGAACCTTACTATCTGCAGGTAAACAACGGAGAGGAGACATTTTCAACAAGCAATGAAAGCGAACATGTACTGGAATCGTATATCGGTCGTATCAACTACAATTTTGATGAAAAATACCTTTTATCGTTAACAGCACGTCGTGATGCTTCAAGCCGTCTTTCTTCAGCTGATCGCTGGGATTGGTTCCCTGCAGTATCAGCAGGTTGGCGTATCGAACGGGAAAACTTCTTCCCCGTAGACAAATCGACTATTGGCCTTTTCAAGATTCGCGGTAGCTATGGTGAACTTGCTAATGACAGGAACTTAGGAGACTATGAATACATGGCTGTTATGTCCAGAGGTAACTATACATATAGCTTTGCAAATAATAAGGTTACGGGCTCAGCATTATCAAGCTTTGTAAACACAAACCTCAGGTGGGAAAAGAAGAAAACTCTTGACGCTGGTCTCGACCTCGCAATGTTCAACAACCGGTTCGAATTCACTTTCGACTGGTATAAGTCAACTGCAGAAGCTCTCCATTATGGTGTGCCGGTTCCACCCAGTGCAGGATTTGACAACAGTAATGTAAATATGAACGCAGCAACAATTGTAAACTCAGGATTGGAGTTCACAGCTTCATACCGCAATCATCAAAGTGCTTTTAAATATGACATTTCAGCAAATTTATCTACCCTCAATAATGAGGTTACAAAGCTGGGCGTTCTGAACGAACCTCGTACCGATGGCAACAGCCGCACAGAGGTAGGGCGTGAGGTTGGTTCATTCTATGGCATGGTTTCCGAAGGTATCTTCCGGTCGCAAGCAGAGATAGATAATAATGTTAACTCAAAAGGCGAACACATCAATCAGCCGGGAGCACAAGTGGGTGATATAAGATACGCCGACATCAATAACGATGGCGAAATCACCCTTGATGGAGACCGCAAATTCCTGGGAAGTGGTTTACCAAAGTTTAATTACGGTCTGAATCTACGTTTTGAATATAGTGGTTTTGACCTGAGCATATCGACATTCGGAGCATTAAAATTCAAAGCTGTAGATTTTGTTGATGTCACCTTACACAGCTCATACAGTGCACTCAACAAGAGTGTGGATATATTGGATGCTTATAATTCAGAAGCTGATGCAGCAGTTAACGGATTACCCGTTAACACAAACACCGATGTGCCTCGTGTAGCATACAAAACGTCAGGTTCAATCACCAATGATATGTTCAGCCAACGTTTTATTCAGGATGCATCCTATCTGAAAATTGCCAACGTCGAACTGGGCTATAACTTCCCTGACCAATGGTTTTCCGGATATGTTCAGGGCCTTCGTATATACGCATCAGGACAAAATCTGGCCACGTTGACTAAATACAAAGGTTACAACGTTGACTTCGCCGGAGGTACATTCACGCCGGGTTACAACTATGCTTCGTATCCAACACCACGCACAATAATGTTCGGAGCAAACTTTACATTCTAAAAATATAATATTATAAATAGATATCAATATGAAAAGTTTACATAAAATATTAATTGTGTTGGCGCTTATTGGAGGCATGACAGCCTGCAATGACCAACTCGATGTTCGGAACCCGAACAGTCAAACAACTTACGATTTTGGCGATTCAGAGTCAGAACTTCAGGAGGTTATCATCGCATGCTACAATCGTATCCGCCTCGAAGGTACCTACGCCCGCGTCGGGTATACCTTGGATGCTGTACGTGGTGATGAAGTCTGGAACTCCTCTCAACAGTGGTATCTGCCATATGATAATCTCAATACAACGGCTACAAATGAAATAGGTAACTTATGGCCCTATCGCGACAGCTACCATGCAGTAAACCGCACAAACTATGTATTGTCGAAAGTTGACAATATTGATATGCCGGAAGAATCCTATAATGAAATAGCAGGACAGGCCCTATTTCTCAGATCTTTGGCATATTATGAACTGGCAACTTATTACCAGTCTGTTCCATTGATTACAGACTATGCTTCTTATTCAGACATAAACAGTCTGTATGCTTCCAACAGTACACAAGACGAGGTGTTTGACCAGATAGAGGCTGACCTGACAAAAGCGATGCAAATGCTGCCGTCTCGCGATGCAGGTGGTGAATGGGCCCAGGGTCGTGCTACAAGCGGCGCTGCTGCCGGTTACCTGGCTCGTGCTCTGATGTTTCGCCATAAATATGCTGAGGCTTATCCAGTATTGAAAGACATCATCGCAGGTAAATATGGCCATTATGAACTTATGGCCGACTTTGGTGACAATTTCAGAGAAGGTTCGCCATACGAGAATAACGCAGAGAGCCTCTTCGAAGTGCAGTTTATGGACTTTGGGACAGGTGGCCCTGACCAGGAGTGGACCCCTGTAAACATAAGCCCGCAGGCTACCCAGGGGCACGCTGTAGAAAGTAATTATGCTTCTCAGGAATTCGGCAGCTGGGGTGATCTGGCTGGTTCCAACTGGTTGTACAATCTGTTCAAAGGAGAAAAATGTACAGATGGCCGGCTCGATCCCCGTTTATACTGGACGCTGGCGACTTACGAAGATGAATATAATGCGTATACTGATCTGTCAACTGCAGCTTACCCTGGCGGAGACCCCCGCAAAAATGTTGTTTATCAAACGGACATAACTTCAACTCCTGTATCTAACACTGCCCAGGGGGGTATATCAATCGCTAAATGGACCTATGCGAGAACCGATGTCACAGATCATGTTGTTACAGGATTGCATTGCGGAATCAATCTGCGCCTTATGCGTTACAGCGATGTTTTACTACGAGCAGCAGAATGCGAAAATGAACTGAACGGGCCAACCCAGGTGGCCATCGATTACATTAACCAGGTACGTGAACGTGTTGCACTACCGGATCTGCAGCTTTCTGACTTCCCAACTGCTGATGCACTGTTTGAACAGATAGCAAACGTTGAGCGCCCTAAAGAATTCGGTTGTGAAAACGGACGGGGTATCGACTTGCTCAGATGGGGATTCTTCTATGATGCAGGTCGTATGGATCAGTTGGTTGAACATGGGTATTATAAACTCGATGGCACCGCTAATACGGAGGAGCTTACTGCCGAAACCGCCAGCGCTTCATCGTTCCAGTACTACACTAAAGGACATGAGTATTTC
>DASQZK010000573.1:0-4194 GCA_035638735.1 Bacteroidales bacterium | reverse complement strand
TATGCCGAGAAAGAACCTCTTCGGGATGAAATCATTGATTTGCTGGAAGGTGACAAGCCAACGTTGTTACAGCGCAAGACCATTGGCGACAGGGTTATGAAGAAGATAGTGGATTTTGTGGAGACCTTTGTGAATGGGGTTACGGGTTCATAAGTCATTTCTAAAATTAGTTTTATAGCCGCTTAATAATGGTAGAACAAGAACAGGCACAGAATGTAAAATGGTATATCTGGGTTATCATCATCCTTGTGGCAATAATTGCTATACTTTTATATGTAGGCACTTTTGGGAATGTCGATATTACTTCGGAAAATAAGGGACAAGAGAAATCCTTGAAACCAAAACCCACAAATTGCGAGATAAAAAGCAAGCATGAAAAACTTCTCAACGAACTTATCCAAAAACGTGAAAAAATATACGTTGCCAGAAGACGTATTTACAAAATTGTGTATTTCAGTATTCGATTGATTGCAGTATCTATCTGGGTTTTTGGGAATCTATTATTGTATTTTGAATTTGGGATACATGATATAGGAACTATCATTGATTATAATAATGGCTTAATTATACTATTAGTTGCGGTTGTCTTTCTCTTATGGGGAATTCTTGGTTCAGTAAAAGAGTGGATAAAGATGTTCGAAAAACGCTTGGAGTTATGGATATTCAAAAAATTTATCAAACTGCCCGAATTAATTGAGAAGAACAGATTAGAACTTGTGTTACCAGAAAACAAATATGCTTGTTTTCCGAAAACAATACATCGTTACTTTCCGATTTTAGAGCATTGTTATTTTCTGGTTACACTTGACCAGCCGTTTTTTATCTTTCGGTAATTTTTCCACTTTTTTGAACATGATCAGCAGCTCGTTATCGGATATCATGTTTTCCGCCTTGTCCTGCAGTGTTCCGTTGATCAGGTAATCCGGTGAAGTATCCAGAGCCTGGGCTATCCGATTAAGCACTTCTGCTGAAGGTTTTGCATCACCTCTTTCATAGCGTCCAATATTGCTGTAATGCACGTTAGAGCTCTTTGCCAGCACCGATCGGATAAAACCAGAACAACTGTTGATCTTGCATTGACGGAAATTCACTATCTTTGAAAAAATGAAGGATAAGACAAAACATATCAGCAGGTTAATTCGACAATATGTAACAGAATTTGAACCCTCCGCCGAAGTGATCCTTTATGGTTCCCGGGCCAGAGGGGATGAAAACAGAGATTCTGACTGGGATATTTTAATCCTGACAGATCATGATATTGGTATTGAAAGAGAAAGAAAACTCAGGAATAAACTCTATGACCTCGAAATAGAGACCGGAGAATCTTTTTCTGTATTTGTATATTCCCGGAACAACTGGCAGAACGTTCAAAAGGTCACTCCTTTTTATATGAACGTTACCAGGGAAGGTCTGCACATATAATGAAAGAGGAAAAACGTGAATATATCCGCTATCGGTTGGAAACGGCAAGGAAAACTTTTGAAGCGGCCAGCATACTTGCTGAAAACGGATTCTGGAATTCCGCGGTTAACCGGTTGTATTATGCCCTGTTTTATTCCGTAAATGCTCTTCTATACCTCTCCGATATTTCGGCAAAAAAGCATTCCTCTGTAAAAAGTCAGTTCACGCTTCACTTTGTAAAAACAGGCAAGTTCGACAAAAAATACGGTCAGCTTCTTTCTGAATTATTTGATTGGCGTCAAAGGGGAGACTATGACAATATTTTTGATTATGATCGTGAATTGGTGATGCCACTTTTTCATCGCGTTGACGAAATGTTGAACCTGATTGAAAGTTTCATTAAGAAAGAAATGGATTAGGTTCAAAGGATCTTTTGAATCACTCACCATGACATGATTTGGATGAATGGTACGATTAAGGGGCTCGTTTTTATGAACCAGCTTTAGGGCGCTGGCACGTGATAGATCCTATTGCTGAGAAGTCAAATCAGGGATCTGTTTACGCATATGTGCGTAATATCCCTGTCATGTTAATAGATCCGGATTGCCGAGCTGATGTCATGGCGGCCAGGGCTGCCCAGCATGTACTTATTTTTGGGGGAGGAAGCACTACCATGTCTTTCAGGGGATTATTACTTTCTGATCCTCCAGGTGATGAAATATCCTGGCTGAGATTTCAATATGATATGCATAGGAAATATGGTCTTCCAACTAGTACTAATAATACAGATGGATCATCCCCGTTCACTGTACAGAACATTAGCCAGCATAACAGTTCCATGCTCCGTAAAAACATAAGGTATATACGGTGAGTATTTCAAGTTCTGAAGGTGGTCGCAAATTGCCACCACCTTGTCCTTTTCATGTTCCGTTAATTGGAACATGAAGTGCTTAGGAAAACGCTTAATATTTCGTTTCACCTGCTCATTAAGTCGCCTGGTCGTCACTCGGTACAACTCTGCCAGATCATTGCCTATCATAACCTTTTGTCCTCTGATCAAGAGGATTTTATTTATGACCACTTCGTCCGGGATCATTATTTCAGGCTCCTTCTTTGTCATGGTATTTCTTTTTATCTGTTATAAAGTAGCCATTATTCTTTGATCGCCATTGATTTCATTTCACCCTGCGAATGATACTTCTCCAACTGCCCCTGCAGTTTGTCCTGGGTATTGACCTGGCACTGTTCCGTAATGCTTACATACTATTGTCCGGACAGGTATTGAACCGGCCTGAGGTTGTCGTTTTTCAGCCATCAGGTGTTAACATCTTACCTGATGTTCTTTGTGTCAATGTAGGATGAATAATAAATTACGCTCCAGATCGTTACACATGCGGCAAACAGCCAAATGACATGGCTGTCCGGATTCCCATTAAAATTCGCCATAATCCTTATCTCCTTCCTGGTCCCTTTTCGTTCATTCCTAACATTTCTTATCTTCGTGCCGTAAATAAGTGTTGGAAGGCTGTTCTGCCATTGCAAATCCGCTGCCTTTCCGGCAGGAGAACGTCGACTGCAGTTGATAAACCGTAAGCTGATCTGTATTGGCAGGCACACTAAAACAACTTAAAATACCGTTGGTTTTTAATTATAATGTTGAACGAAAAACGAGCGCCGCATTTATTCCAGTGTTGCGTTAACATTCCCACTGAATGAAGAAGACGATATTTTTCATTATACTTTTCATTGGTTGCCTTTTCCCTGCAAAAGCTCAGAAAAGCAAGGTTATATCGGTATTCCAGCTTATTGAAACGGGCAAATACAGCGAAGCAAAAGATGCCATCGAAGAGGCCATCAAAGAAGACAATACCAAAACCTGGTACCGCACCTGGTATGCCCGGGGATTTCTGTTGCAAACAGCCTATCAGAAGGGGATGAAGGAAAATGACAAGGATAAATATGAGCTGTACCCCGATCAGCTTTTTGAGGCTTTCAGGTCCTATCAGAAAGCCATAAACCTCGATACCCGTAACCGCATCGATGATCAGCTCGCCCCGCTATATGTGCAGCTGGCTAATGAATTTCAGAAAATGGGCGAAAAACAATACAAAAATAAGCATTTCAAAGAAGCTTTCAGGGCTTTCGAGCAGGCACTGGAGATTATCAATAGTCCTGTTCTGTCGTTAAAGACTGATCAGGGCCTGGTTTATAATACAGCTTTGGCTGCTTATGAATCCAGAGAATGGGACAAAGCTGCTGACTATCTGAAAAACTTACATAAAGACGCCTATTCATCCAATGCCTCCTTCCTTTTATATCGCATTTACCTTCAGAAGCAAGATACCGCCTACGCTATTAAAGTCCTGACTGAAAGCATTGATAAGTATAATGACAACCAGAACATGGTGTTACTGCTGGCTGACCTTCTTTACCAACAGGATAGCATCGAAAAGGCCGTTTCCGTCCTTGAGAAGGCTTCAGGAAAAGACTCTTCCAATTATATATATCCATATACCGGCGGACTAATCCGGCAAAAAAATCAACAGTACCAGCAAGCCATCAAAGCCTACCGGGAAGCTCTCGAACTAGCACCCGAAGAATCAAAAATATATGCCGGTATCGCCATTTGCTACTATAATATCGGTGTGGATATTGACGAAAAAGCACGGCGTATCGTGAACAACCACGCTTATCACAAGGAAAAAGCCAGGTCAGCTGAAGCATTCCGGTCGGCTGTGGAATGGTATGAAAAAGCCTGCGAAAAAGACCCTCAAAATGAGGAGATTAATGAAA
>DASQZK010000572.1:0-4946 GCA_035638735.1 Bacteroidales bacterium | reverse complement strand
GCCGATAATCCTGGTGCAGGATGGTGGATGTGGCCCGATGCTATTCCGGCAGGAACCGCCGTGGATCCGGGTACCGGGGCTATATTCAGAACGCTTCCTTATACCGGTACCAAAACCAGTGCTGAGATATGGAGCGACGATTATGAAGGAGGACTGTTTTTTGCAAATAACCAGGTGGTACAAGGATACACCCTGCCGTGTGCTTTAAATACAGCTGTTCGCGATGTTTATAAAACTGAAGCTGAAATTGTTGGACATGAGTATTATAATGTTTTGGGTGTAAGACTTCCGAGAGAACCGAGGAAAGGATTTTACATTCACAGAATTTTAAGGTCCGATGGCACATCAGAGGTCGTTAAAGAGTTTAAACTCAGGGATCAATAAGCCTTGTTTTTTAAAGAAAAGCGCGGTGCACCGGCCACGCTTTTCTTTAACTCTTTCAATACATTTCGTATGATATACAACCCACATTCATGAAAAAGCTGAAATTGTTCCTGTTGTTTTCTGGTTTTGCACTATGCTTCCTGCCAGTCAGGGTCGTTAATGCTCAGTCAAATATTACCATTACCGGAAATGTCACCGACACAAATCATAAGGCCATTATAGGCGCAACCGTTTCGGCAACACTTTCTGATAAACTGGTTGGCGGTACTATATCTGATTCAAAAGGTGATTTTGAAATTTCAGTTCCCGTGGGGAGTATATTGGAGGTCTCTTTCATTGGATATAAACCTTACCAGGAAAAAGTGACCAAAGAAAAACAGATGTATAATATCGTGCTGGAAGAGGATGTTAAGTCGCTCGATGAAGTGGTTGTGGTTGGGTACGGAACTCAGAAAAGATCCGAATTAACGGGTTCAATTTCATCGGTGAGTGCTGAAGATATTCAGGATTTTTCATCCAACAGCCTTGCCGAATCCCTGGGTGGTATGGCTGCAGGTGTGATGGTAACTAAAAGTGAAGGAACACCGGGAAGTCAGGCAGACATAATTATTCGTGGTGCAGGTTCGCTCAATGGTATGGCGCCCTTATATGTTGTCGATGGAGTTCCGCAGAATGCCGGTTTTAATTTTAATATGCGGGATGTTGAGTCTGTCGAGGTTTTAAAAGATGCCGGCTCAGCTGCCATTTACGGGTCAAGGGCTGCAGGAGGCGTTATTCTAATTACAACCCGCCGGGGCAAAGAGAACCAAAAACCTACCATAAACCTTAATGCACGTTCCGGTTTTCGGAATATTTACACTGATATCCAACTGCTGAATACCGAAGAATGGATACGTGCCAGGGATGCCTTTGGAACAGGTAATACGCTTGATGTTTTAGGGGCGAATAGTGTGGGTGATCTGCCCGATACCGACTGGATGGATGTCATGTTCGGAACCGGAATTGAACAGGAATACAACCTTTCTGTTGCATCGGGCAACGATAAAACCAACTTCTTTCTTTCAGCCGGTTATATGGGCGAAAAAGGTGTTTACCTGGATACAAGAGCCGATCGCTTTTCCTTCCGGAACAATATTGACTACAAATTCAATAAACACATTACCATTGGTGAATCAATTTATGGCAGCACCGTGAAAACCAATCCGGCTATTTCTTCCTCTATTTATAATCATACCATTCCTTTTCGTACTGTTCCGGTTTCTCCGGTCTATGATGAGAATGGTAATTATGCAAAAACAAATGAAAAGGTCGGCAGCGGACCAAACTTTGCCGGACTGGAAGATGCATACCATGTCTTCAATGACAATAACTATAACCTAAATACCCAGGCCTATCTTACTATCGGCTTTTTCGACGGATTGAGTCTGAAAATTACCGGGGCGGGGGAGTTTTCGGGTTTCTCAAAAAATACGTTTACAGAATTCCGTGATTTTGGTCCGGTGCAGGTAAGCCCGGAACACCTCAATTCCTATGGGGGCACCATGCAAAACCTGATGTTTAATTCCATTCTTACCTATAGTCGCCAGTTTAATGATCATAATATAAAAGTAATGGCCGGCACGGAGTTCTGGAAGCGCGACGGGTATAACCTGAGTGTCACTGCATACGATTTCGCCATTCCTGTTGCCCAGTCCATAGCGTTAGCGTCGGCTGGTCCTACCAAAGATGCCTCAGATAATTTACCCGTTGAACGCCGGGGGTCATATTTTGGACGTATTAACTACAGTTACCAGGGGAAATATTTGCTTACAGCCAATTTTCGGGCAGATGCATCCGACCGTTTTGTCGGCAGCAACCGCTGGGGATACTTCCCTTCCGTAAATGCCGGCTGGCGGTTCAGTAAAGAAAACTTTATCCAGGCATTTTCAGGAAAATGGCTGAGTGATGCCAAGATTCGGGCAAGCTGGGGTATACTGGGTAACGATGTAAGTGTCCCGCAATTCATGTACCTGTCAACCTGGTCGGGGACCGGAATCAGCCATTCATTTGACGGAACCTCCACTCAACAAGCCGGGTACTGGCTGGCCGTTTTTGGAAATAAAAACCTGAAGTGGGAAGAGAACACTCAGATCGACCTGGGTCTGGATTTAAGCTTCTTCCGAAACCGGTTGACATTCTCATACGATTACTATAACCGGCAGACAAGAGATATGCTTTATCGTGGCGATCTTCCATTATCATCAGGAATGAGCTACTATTTCAGTAGTGATGATCCGGCAAACACCGTACCTGTTTATTTCAATGCCGGACTGGTTGAGAATCTGGGTCATGAATTTACAATCGGCTGGAAAAACAAACGACGCGACTTTTTTTACAGCATCGGTACCAATGCATCATTTAACTCGAACATGGTAAAACAGGTCGGGGATCAACCGGGGGCAACACCCATTGATGAGGGACTGAACAATACCTGGAATTTGCTGACACGTACACAGGATGGTTATCCCATGAGTATGTATTATGGGTATGAAGTTCTGGGCATATTCCAAAATCAGGATCAGGTCGATCAATATAATCAGGCTGCCCTGGATGCCTGGATAGCTGATAATCCCGGTCATACCAGTTTCGACACGGAATCTGGTCAGCCTTTAAACCTGGATGGCCAACCTATAGGAATTTACTATCAGACAAAGCAAACAGGAGTAGGTGATTTAATTTTTGATGACAAGGGAGAAGGACGGGTTACTCCTCTTTCTCGCACGTTCATAGGAAATCCCTGGCCTAAAATGTTTTTAGGACTCACCATCAATATGGAGTATAAAAGCTTTGATTTAAGTGCGGTCTTCCAGGGTGCCTTCGGCTTCGATATTATGAACCTGGTAAAACCCTATACCCAGATGTTTAGTTCTGATAATACTACAGCTGAGATTTTCAAAACATCCGGTTTCGGTGCCGATAATAACAGTGTTACCGATTATCCCCGCGTAGGATATGTGGATGAAAATGGTTCATTCATTGGCGACGGGGCAGCCAATAAAAACTATTCCACCGTGTCGGGGTACATGGTGGAAAAAGGTGATTACCTCAAATTAAAAAACATTTCTCTCGGGTATAGCCTGCCTGACAAATTGGGTCAGAAGGTTGGAACGGATAAAGCACGCTTGTATATCAGTATACAAAATGCCTTCACCATAACAGGGTATTCGGGCATCGATCCGGAGATTGGGGGAGGAGTGCTTATGCGTGGAATTGACCATCAAAATCGCTACCTGCCCTCCCGTTTGATTTCTCTGGGTATCGATCTGACTTTTTAACAACGAGTAAATGACAAATGCAGCCTTATGAAAAAACCAATATATATATTCTTGTTAGTCTTTGTAATGTCATTCGCTGGTTGCAAGGATTTCTATGATATTTCCAACCCGCAAACATTATCGACTGATAATTTCCCGGCGACGCTTCAACAGGTGGATCTTGTCCTGACTTCGAGTTATGCTGGTCCTTATGGTATCGGGCTCTATTCCTTTTACTGGTTTCCAATGGGGGTTTATTTATTCGATCATACGAGCAATACTTACGGTTCTTATGACGAACGCGGTACCCAGATGGATAATTACACCGATCTGAACAGCCGGTATACCACTCAGATGTATGTCGATATATGCAAATGGGCGAACCTTTCGACCACAGCCATTGAGGCCATCGATTATTATGAGAGAACGTATGCAAAAGAAGGGGAATTGGAGCAACTCAACTATATGCGCGGACAGGCTCTTTTCAACCGTGCCCTTGCTTACTGGCATGCCCAGTTGTTTTTCGAAATTGACCCCCTTGGCTGGGGTTTTCCCATCTTTGACGTTGTAGCATCCGACCTTGAGGGTATGAAAAGAGAGCGGGCCACAGTCACCGATACATGGGATTTTGTCATCAAGGACCTCCAAACGGCCATCCAGCTCTTAACAGGCCATCATGAAAATTACCGGGCTTCTGAATGGGCGGCAAAAGGATTACTCGCAAAAGTCTATATGCAGTCGCTTTATATTTTCCCTGAAAATAAGGACTCGGCTAAAGTGCTCATGGAAGATATTATTACTAACAGTGGAAAGGTGTTGGCCTCCCCTGAAATTTATAAGGATATGTTTTATGGAAATGAAATGAATGAATTCAACTCCGAATCCTTGTATGAACTCAGTATGACTACAAACTGGAATCAGAACGGACCATGGGCGGATTACACAACCGGCAGTGGGATGCCGATGGTGATGGCGCCCTGGTATATGGACCTGAATATCCGCTTCAGGCCTGATGTGGAAGGAGCCGTTGATCCGTTGACCCGGCGGCTGGACGTGATTACTTCCAAGAAAAGTAGTGAGTGGGGAAATAATTTTATCCACGATGCTAACATAAAACGTTTCGGATTTCATGGTGTTGGAGGGGATACTATACCCAGGCGGACCTTGAATCCAGGTTATAATCCCTCGTTGCCACGTTCTGTCGATAATTATCCCTACCGGACAAAGGATCCTGCGTACCGTGAAGAGAGCCTAAACCTCAAAAATAAT
>DASQZK010000571.1:0-3750 GCA_035638735.1 Bacteroidales bacterium | reverse complement strand
TGCCATCGAAACACCGTCCGATACCACAGCGATGAGTATGGAGGTAAACCTGAAAGAATTCAGGATCAACAACGGCCGTATCCGGTATACCGACGAAGACCTGAACATGATTGCCGATATCAGAAATCTTAACCTGCTGCTTTCGGGTAACTTTTCTGAAAATTATACAGATCTTGATCTTACTACCGACGCACAAAGCCTTACCGTTGATTACGACGGTGTAAAATATATCAATAATGCCCCTGTGAGTATTAATAGCATGATTGGAGCCGATCTGGAAAACTATAAGTTTACCCTGGATGAGAATGAAGTGAAAATTAACGATTTGACCCTCGGTGTAAAAGGCTTTTTCGGCATGCCCTCCGATTCGGTTTATACCGTCGATATGAAATATTTTACAAAGAATACAGATTTCAAGGAACTACTGTCAATGATTCCTGCTGTATATATGACCGACTTCAACGGATTGAAGGCTACCGGGAAACTTAGGCTGGAAGGAACAGTTAAAGGAACAGTTACTGAAACAGCCATGCCTGAAATAACAATGGACCTTGTTGTTAACGATGGCCACTTTTCATATCCCGATCTGCCAAAATCGGCCGATAATATTCAAATGAACCTGAGGTTGTATTACGATGGCGTTGTTGAAGATAATACGACTGTCGACCTGGACCGGTTCCATATAGAAATTGCTGGCAATCCGGTTGATATGAATTTTCATGTCATAACCCCCTTCTCTGACCCGCAGATGAATGGTGCCGTTAAGGGTGAACTCGACCTGGCATCGGTGGCCGATGTTATTCCCCTCGACAGTATGAACCTGACAGGTGTCATTACGGCTAATATTCGAATGATGGGGAAAATGTCGGATATTGAAAACGAAAATTACGAGGCGTTCCAGGCTGATGGTGATCTCTCGGTGACAGGAATGGAAGTGAGCGGTGGTGATATCCCGGAACCTGTACGGATAGAAAAAAGTAAACTTGTTTTTTCCCCCGAGTTGGTAAACCTTGAAACATTTGATGCTGCCGTCGGTATCAGCGATATTCACATGGACGGCCGACTGGAAAATTTCATTCCCTATTTGTTTAAGGATGAAACAATAAGGGGAAGTCTGAATATGAGCTCACAATTACTTGATCTGAATTCTCTCATGGCTTCCGATGAAGATGACGCCCAGACATCAGAAGCGGATACTGTATCACTTACGGTTTTCGAAGTCCCGGCGAATGTCGATTTAACACTGAAGGCAGAACTTAACAAAGTCAATTACGATAAACTTGAGATCGCTAATCTGAGGGGAGAAGTGACCGTTAAAGATGCCGTTATGAAGATGAACAATCTTTCCATGGAACTTCTTGGTGGCGATATGAACATGAACGGAGAATACAACACTCAGGAAGTGACAACCCCGCTTATCGATCTTGACATGGATATGAACAACATCGATTTTCCGTCTGCTTTTTACGCCTTTAATACAGTCGAGAAACTCGCCCCCGTGGCGAAGATGTGCCGGGGCAGGTTCAGTACAAAACTTCAGTTCTCAAGCCGGCTCGATACATTCATGAATCCTGTGTTGAACAGTATTAACGGAATAGGTGTGTTAAAAACCGACCAGGTGGAAATTATCAATAATAAAACGCTCGATAAGGTTGCCGATGCCCTTAAAAATGATAAATTCCGTAACCCAACCTTTAATAATATTAACCTTTCTTTCACCATAAGGGATGGACGTGTGTATGTCGATCCGTTCGAAACCAGTGTTGGATCTACCGATGTGACGGTGGCCGGCGACCAGGGTCTCGATCAGACATTAAACTACCTTCTGACCTTCAGTATCCCGCGTAACGAATTCGGTAGTTCCGCCAATGACCTGCTCGAAAACCTGGCATCACAGGCAAGATCAAAGGGATTCGATATTAATCCGGGTGAAGATGTGAATATCTCAGTGAAAATTACAGGTACCTTCACTGATCCAAAAATAGGACTTTCCCTGAAGCAGAATATACAGAAAGCCAGGGAGGAAATAAAGAAAGCTGTCGAAGAAAGGGTGAAAGAAGAAGTGAATAAGGTGAAAGAAGACGTGAAGAAAGATGTCAGTGCAGAGATCGACAAGATCATGAAAGACGCACAGGAACAAGCCGACCAGATAAAAAAATCGGCAGATGATGCCGGTGAATCCCTCATTGGAGAAGCCCAGCTAAGGAAAAAACAGCTTGTCAAAGAAGCCGGCAGCAATCCTATTAAGAAAATTGCAGCAGAGAAAACCGGTGATGAACTGGTTAAACAAGCCCGTCAGAAGGCTGAAAAACTCAAACAGCAAGCGGATAAGAATGCCGAAGCCATTATGGAAAAAGCCCGTCAAAAAGCCGGGGATTTGAAAAATAAATGATTGATTATCTGTTCCTTTACACTATTGTCCGGTAAAATACGCGGTGCTATTCCAAAACGATGAATACATGTATGATTGGCGCGCTGGCCGCCAACCGATCCACCGCAGGCAAAGAGCTCCCCGTCTTAACGGGGAACTCCATTGAAAATATTTTTGCCGTGAGCAATAAAGTAAATGCCCGCCCGGCATAAGAACATGAAAAAGTAAAGTATTGGGATTTACCCCATTCCATAAAGCGCATGTAATTTGGGATATATCATTAATGGTATTTTTTAAGCTCAAACCAGTGATTCCTTTTATGTATAACAAAGGGAACGATCACTACTACCTGCAGATTGATAGCAATCGTTCCCTTTTAATATCCGGTTAATTTGTGTAAAAAATAACCAGTGATGTGTAATATTTACACACATCTATACAAAAAAAAGTCGTTTGGAATTTCAAACGACTTTATAATATTATCTCGAGGAAAGGCCTTAGTATCTTTTTTCCTGGATCCTGGCTTTTTTACCTCTAAGACCGCGAAGGTAGTAAATCCTGGCCCTTCTGACATGACCTCTTTTGTTCACTTCAATCTTGTCGATGAAAGGAGAGGCTGAAGGGAAAATTCTTTCCACACCAACGTTTCCGGACATTTTTCGAACAGTAAAGGTGGCGGTACTGCCTTCACCTTTTCTTTGGATAACGGTTCCGCGGAACTGCTGGATTCTTTCTTTGTTGCCTTCTTTGATCTTATAGTGTACCGTAATCGTGTCACCGCTATTGAAAGCAGGAAATTTATTATCGGTAGCAAATTCTTTTTCAACAACTTTCATTAAGTCCATCCTGGTACAAGTTTAAAAAATTATAACACCCGTTTTTATCAGGCTGCAAATGTATGATAAACTTTTTCAAAAAACAAACCAAAGCCTTAAAAATGCAGCCATTTATATGATTTGATTAGTGACTGTTTCCACCCGGTTCCAGCAATTTGTCGCCTGTATCTTTTATAACGGCTTTCTTCCAGAAATCGGGATAACCCGGTTGATCTGGATTTGCGGGATATCCGTATTCATTGCGAAGGAATTTCCCATCGGCCTCTTTCTTAACATTTCCGTCAATATATTTTACAAGCAGGTATTGGCCGAGTTCTTTCCAGCGCTTTACCGTGTAATTCCCCATATTGACAGAATAATCGGTCAGGTATTCCCTGGCCAGCTCCGGATCCTGCTTATAAAGTTTAAGAGCACCTGTGTCGACCGCCGGTGTATACGACGTGTATTTTGCCTCCAGTTCCTGCTGTACCTTAATCACATCGGCACTCATTATGTCGTATCTGAGATAGGAGAAGTTTGACACGAAGTTAAATGCCCAGAAGG
>DASQZK010000570.1:0-12276 GCA_035638735.1 Bacteroidales bacterium | reverse complement strand
AAACTATTTTTCTGATTTATATGCTCATTTCTGTCCCGGCAGGGAGTTATTCCCAAAACCTTGTGCCCAATGGTTCGTTTGAGAACTACGTCGACTTCGACGGAAAGAATCCTTCCGGATGGCATAAAGTCCAGAATACCGACACCCCCGATTATTTTAATATCGGTGTTTCCAGGCCGGTTAATAATATTTTTGGAGAATATTTGGGAGGTGCTTCTGCCAAATATGGTGACAGCTTCGTTGGTTTTTTTTGCTACAGGATCCAACCTGCCAGGAGAATTAAGGATGTAAGGGAATATATTGAGACACCTCTTGACCGCACACTTGAGAAAGACAGCCTTTACAGGGTCTCAGTCTCATTAGTCCTGGATGCAGAATCAAATGTGGCCATAAAGAATTTTGGTATCTATTTTTCACAATCGACCACTATCCGTAACTGGGGTTTTAAAACGTTCAGAATAAAACCCCAGGTTGAATTCAACGGTACTTTTCTCGACAGTATGCAAAATTGGATCGAATTACATTCACTTTATTTGGCAAGTGGATTTGAGAAGTACCTGGTGCTGGGCAATTTCAGGAATGACCGGGCTACGTCGACTGAAATTCTTGCCAGGAAAGAACCGGGCGAAAAGAAAGAGAAATGGCAATTGGCAAAGCATGAATTATCGGCTTACTATTATGTTGACAATATTATTCTTGAAAAAGTGACAGTCCTTTCCCCTAAACCCGATTCGGTAGTAGTGGGAACCGAAAATGATGAGTCGGCCTTGCCATATTATGATGTTGATAAGATTGATATTGATTCAACCATTATCCTGAAGAATATTCAGTTCGGGTTTAATAAAAGTGATCTTTTACCACAATCATTCCCGGAAATGGACAAGTTGTATAAACTCATGAATGAAAATATGAATATCCGGGTCAAGCTGGAGGGGCACACCGACGATACAGGAGGATACGAATTTAACCTGCGCTTGTCTCTCGACAGGGCGGAAGCCGTAGCCCGTTACTTAGTAAGCAAGGGTATTGATGCCGGCCGGATTGAATATGACGGGTATAGTTTTTCCCGGCCGATTGAGTCCAATGAAACGGACAAAGGCCAGGCCGCCAACCGGAGAGTTGTATTTAAGATTATTCAAAAATAACGGAGGTTCCCCGGAAACGTGCCATGATGTCAGGCGCCCCTTTTCCTAAGATACCGGTCGTAGATTACCAACAATATAACCGTAAACAAACCCATACCAAGAAGGACATACCCAAACCGGAAGGGATCGTTATTTGCCCACAACATTTTTGTCAGCCCGCTTTCATCGAGATTTTTGGCTTTCATGGCCAGGTTCAGGATCTGCTCGCTGGTGAGTGAAGGGTCAACAGGTCCGGGGATAAGCTTTTTAGCCATTTCAACCTTGTCGGCAAGGTTTTCATATACGCCGCCGGCAATAAATCCACCGATGAAGTTACCAGCTGCGATGGGCAGAAACTGGGTGCCCATGTATACGGCCGCCTTGTCTTTTGGTGCAATCCGGCCAATATATTCGAGGATTTTCGGTGAGAAGGCCATTTCACCCAGTGAAAAAATGAGTATCGATAAAAGGAGTATAAACGGACTGCGTGTGAGGATGGCAAGTGTAAGTCCCAGGGTGTTGACAAGAATACCTACTATCATGGAGTGCAGCGGTCTTACCCGTGAAATGAGGGTGCTGACAATAACCTGGAATATCACGATAAAGAAGGCATCCATGGCAATGAATTTTTCGGCCAGGATAACACCCGATCCTGTGCCAACCGCTTTGGCCAGTCCGGGTGAGATATTATAGAAAAACGCGTAAAGGGCATGTGTGTCAACCCATTGTTCGATAAATACAGGTAAACTGTAAAAATACTGCCAGAATACCGTCCATGAACCAATTATGATAAGAAGGAACACCGTAAAACGGAGATCCTTCAGGGCCATGTAAATATTTTTAAATACATCACCGATGCTTTTGAGGAGCGGATCGCGGTTCGCTTCCCGCTCGGGTTCCTTGAAGAAAAAGATGACGATAATAAGGTTCACCAGGATGGCGGCCGACGACATGATGAAGATGTTGTTCCAGCTGGTCTCGCGCAGGTCGGACGCCAAAACCGGCCCAATCAGGCCCCCCACGTTAATGATCATGTAAAAGATACCAAAACCAAGGGACGCATTGCCTTCATTAGTGGTCTTGGCAATGGTGGCCGAGACAATAGGTTTGAACAGTGCCGCCCCAATTGCCACGTAGAAAAATGTGATAAAAACAGAGGCAAAACTGGTGACCTGGCCCATAACGTAATAACCGGATGAAAGGATAACAAAGGCTATGATAAGCACCTTCTTGTATCCGAACTTATCGGCAATCGAACCGGTGATCACGGGAAGGAAGTACAGGATGGCATTCACGATGCCCATGATCAATCCCTTCTCAACCTGGGAAAAGCCGAGAGCCCCGGTCTCTGGTGAGTTGGTGAGATACAGGGCAAGCAGGTTGAAAATGCCATAATAAGCCCACCGTTCAAACAGCTCCAGCGTGTTGGCAGCCCAAAAGGTGCGGGGGTAGGATTTTACCTGTGAAATGAATCCGGCCATTATATTGCTTGTTTAATGAGCGGGCTAAAATAAATAACTTTAGCAATAATGCGAAATATAAAACGATCTTTACCCGAATCAACACACCGGGGTAAAGATCGTTGTATCAGTGTATGCTCATTAACTAACCGATTCTTTTACGGTTTGAAGGGCTTTGTCATAGTCGGGTTCCTGACCAATCTCCGGAACCTGTTGTGTATAGACTATCCGGCCCTGCTCATCGATGATGACCACGGCTCTCGAAAACAGTCCTTTCATCGGCCCGTCGGTTAACACCACACCGTAGTCTTTGCCAAAGCCAGGCGAGCGGAACGCACTTGTCGGAATAACATCATCGAGCCCCTCGGCTGCACAAAAACGTTTTAAAGCAAACGGAAGGTCCATCGAGACGGATACCACAACGGTATCATCGAGTGCCTGTGCCGCTTCGTTGAAATGTCGCTCCGATGCTGCACATACGCTTGTATCTATGCTTGGAAATA
This sequence comes from Bacteroidales bacterium, assembly GCA_035638735.1. GTDB lineage: Bacteria > Bacteroidota > Bacteroidia > Bacteroidales > DASQZK01. Next base: position 9,189 of record DASQZK010000570.1, on the reverse strand, counting down.
TGTTTAAAATAACCTTTTTTCCCCGGTAATCATTTAATGAAGCCTCCGATAAATCGGTTTTCACCAGGGTGAAACCGGGTGCGTCAGATCCGGTTGCCGGAAGCTGACCAATAGTATGAAACGGATTACCTTTTAATGTGATTTGTGCCATAATTCTTCATTTTTGTTTTGATGATGTAGAAAAACAACCTGTATTTTGAATTGTTTGGTTGCATTTTATAAAACGGAACGGCTCATACCTTGTGGCTTCCATAACTTTTTGACTTCGTTGGACTTTCTTAAATCCCACGTTTAAATTTTTTTTGACTCTGTTGTTATAATGAGAATATTCTCATTATATTTGTAAAAAAAATCTATGCCACGAAGAAGGATGCTACGAAAAGTTGTGGCTCCGCCAGGTTTCAAGGGTTACCGTCCGTTTGGCAGTCCGGAAAGAGAGGAGGGCTGTGTCGAATTACTTTATGAAGAATACGAAGCGCTAAAGCTGGCCGATTACGAGATGATGAATCACCAGGAAGCTTCGCGGCTGATGGGGATTTCAAGGCCTACCTTTGCCAGGATCTATGAGAGTGCGAGGCAAAAGATAGCCAAAGCTCTTGTCGAAACGCGCGAGATCAGGACGGTTTATGGTAATGCGTGGATGGATGGTAACTGGTTCCTCTGTGTTTCATGTCAGGCAAGGTTCACCATGCCGGTTACGGTTAATGAAAAAGCATGCCCGCTATGCCGGTCGGAAAGGATTGAATCAGTAAAATAAAACATTATGATAACGGTCATCACATCGAAGGGAGATACTCCCGATGCATTATTCAGCGCCAGGTTTGGCCGTGCCGACTGGTTTTGTGTGTACCATGAGGATACCGGGGAAACCAGGTTTGTGAAGAATGAGACGCTCGACAATCCGGGCCATGTTGGTCCGGGGGCTGCTCAGCAGGTCATCAGGCTGGGGGCAACCAAAGTGATCTCGGGTGATTTTGGCCCCCGGGTCAGTTACAGGTTTGAAAAGTCGGATATCCAGATGGTGATGATCCGTGATGATAACTATACCGTTGGAGATATCATCAGCAAACTGAAAAAATAACCCCTGACCGGAAAGGCTCCTGCCAACTATAGTAAATATAAACGACAATGTAAATAAATATTCAGGTATAACTTTTAACGGATAATAGTATGAAACAAAAAATAGCAATACCCACAAGCAATGGCAAACTCGATGCACATTTCGGTCACTGCCGTCATTTCACACTGGTTGATGTAGAGGGTGAAAACGTTGTTGACACTAAACTTATTGATGCTCCACCACATGAGCACGGACTGCTGCCCCGCTGGCTCGCTGAAAGGAATGTCACCGATGTTATTGCCGGGGGCATGGGAGAAAGGGCAATGCAGCTTCTCGAGAGCAGGAACATACATGTGTTTGCAGGTGCTCCTGTAATGGATACACAGGAGCTGGTGAACAAGTTCCTTGACAATTCGCTTACATTTTCACCGCATAAGTGCCATCATTGACATCATTGATATCATGTTATCAATGATATGTTTGTGAGCATCTTATGATTCGTTTTCAGGGGGCGGTATCCAGGAAAGACGTAAATTTGTATTGTACCGGGAATGGCTGCTTTATTCTGGTTGAAAATCGGGATGCCCGTTACCGGGAAACCTACAATGCTGTCATTTTTGTCACTCTATAATTCACTTAAAACTAACTGGTATGGAAGAAAATCTGGAACCTAAAGTAGTATCAATGCCACGTCTTGGTGAAGCTGCACCCGAATTCAGGGCTGAGACCACACAGGGTGATATCCATTTCCCTAACGATTATACAGGGAGTTGGGTCATTCTCTTCAGTCATCCCGCCGATTTTACCCCTGTTTGCACATCCGAGTTCATGACTTTTGCCTCACTTGAGGACAAATTTGCAAAGGCCAATTGCAAGCTTGTCGGTCTGTCTGTCGACGGTCTCTACAGTCATATTGCCTGGTTGAGAACCATCAAAGAAAAGATTGAATACAGGAGCATGAAGGACGTGGAAGTGAACTTTCCCCTTATAGAAGATGTGAGCATGGCAGTGGCTGAGAAATACGGAATGATTCAACCCGGTGAGAGTAATACGAAAGCTGTCAGAGCTGTTTTTTATGTCGATCCGAAAGGAACCATACGGACAATCATTTACTACCCGCTAAGCCTAGGACGTAATTTTGATGAACTATATCGCGTACTTGTTGCCCTGCAGACAGCCGATAAATTTGATATAGCCACACCTGCCGACTGGAGGCCGGGCGATGATGTCATTGTCCCTCCGGCGGGTTCTTGCGGTTCGGCAAAAGACCGCATGGAAGGAAAGGAAGAGATGACATGTTATGATTGGTTTTTCTGCACAAAAAAACTCGATAAGGAAGAAATTGAAAAGGCTATTCTTAAGGAGTAGTATCTGGTACGGTTTTTCAGGTAATATGGATAACCTCGGAAGTGCCGGCGGGATAAATATCGGCGTTATTTACACGTTCTGATACTACTAAAATTTATGGGTAGCCGGAAGATAATAAAGTAAGGGGCACTTATTTTTATTCCGGTCTATTCCGGACGGTGAGACGTGATGCTTGCGTCTCTGCGTTTTCACCATTTCATTTCATACGTATCTCATAAATCCTGCCTCCGCAGTTTTCAGGGATTTTCACAGGAAATCCGGCTTCCATCAATTCAATGCCGGTAGCCTCATATACTTCATTGCCATCAGGTGCAAGCCTTATTGTGTATGTCTTATCCGGTTTGATATCCGTGAGGAAGACCACCCGGCTCTCTTCCCGTGCATTTTGTCTGAAAACCCCGAAAATACCGCCTTCTTTTGTCTGGAAGTTAATCCGCATCCAACCATCCCAGGCTCCTTCCCTGGGTTCCCCAAAGCCCGGCAGGTCTTTCCGGTACGACATATAATCGTATTTCTTCTGCATGGATTTCATCCAGTCTGACCATCTTTTTATTCTCTGCCTTTTTTCGGCCGGTATTTTTCTTGGGTCGCCAAGGACAATGGGCAGGGAGCCGGCAAGTGATTTAAGAGCAAGTTCAAAGCCCGGGTCGTTCATCTGTGAATTACCGATAACCAGGGAGCTGGCAGGCAGGGCAGGGGATCGCCACCACGACATTTGCCTAATCCTCAGGGGTCCCAGTGGTGACGGCTCCTCAAAATTGGCCAGCCAGTTGCCATCTGCATGTTCGGCAATGGCATAATCCATGAGTTGCAGCTTTCCTGCCGTTTCAAAGGTACAGTCGATAAACAGGTCGGGGGCTTCATCGTGGAGCTCATCGAAAAGCCGGAGTATGCGTTCATAAATAATGATGAACGATTCTTCATGATCCCTGTGGTAAGGATGATCAGTAGCGTAACAACCCGAGATGTTCTTGTTGGTAACATAGGCGCTGGTTACAACGGAGAAATCAAGTTTTGCGTAGGCCAGGCCATATTCATCAACCAGTCTTAGCACAACGCTTTTGATATAATTAAACCAGTCGGTGCCGAAACAGCTCGAATAAAAATCTTCATCGTGTAAACTATGTATATTTCCGGGTTCTCCGTTAACATTTTTCACAAACCAATCCGGGTGTTCCCGGTATACTTTCGAATCGGCGGTGGCTGCGCCGATGCTGATCCATAGTCCGGGCTTCATACCCAGAGAACGGATGTAGTCGAAGGTGGGCTTAAGTCCTCCCGGAAATTTTACCGTATCAACCAGCCAGTCGCCATAGTTATTGCCCCATGCCTCCTTCGAGGACGCCGAGCCATCGTTCACCTGCCAGCCGTCATCAATGATAAACTCCTGGATGCCGCAGCCGGCTGCGGCCCTGGCCACCTCTCTTACGAGTGAATCGTTCACAAACGTCCGAAACGGGTTCCACGTGTTATAGACGAATACCGGCTTTTTTTCATCCTCGATGATCCTTGGTCGCAAATACTTTACGATAAAGGCGTTCAGTTCATTATTTACAACACTGAAACCGTCATCGGTACCGTTATATGCACACAGGAACGTTTTGGGACTTTCCCATGTTTCCCCCGGCTTAAGCCATTTACGGAACGGATAGTCCTGTCCGGGATGGGTCAGCCCTGCTTCAAGGTTATCAGCACGGGTATTCCAGGCTGTGCGTTTTGTGATGCCAGGGGCTTCATTGCCAACGGCAAGCCCTCTTTGGTGAGTAATGTCGTGAACAATCAATACCGGATCGTCCCAGTTGCCAATGTAGGTGCCCAGGTGCTTCATGCGGCCGTAATTATGATACACTACCGATGACACCTGGGACAGGACGGTTGCAAGATCTTCAACATTCAGGGCTTCCAGCCTGATGTCCTCGTTGCCTGTGTTGATGAAGCCGATCCATTTCCTGATCACATTAACATTGGGATAAAGAAGGTAATTCAATGTGATCCTGAGTGGTAATGTCTTGTCTTTTGAATCGAGAGTTACAGTCACACCCCGGCCATATCTTCCATCACTGGCGTTTTCTGCCTTTACCATCTTCCATCCGCTATATCCGTCAAGTGTCTTGCCGTTCACACGAAAGGAAAATTCGCGGCTTCGGCGCAGAAATTCTTCACCCTGGCCCGGGATGGTCAAACTCCGGCCTGTGACACTATCGTGAAGGAAGGAGATTTCGCGGGTCAGGCTTCCGTTAGACAAACGGAGGACCTGATCATTCAGGGAATAATATTCCTGGGCGTTTAGTCCTGTGAAAATGAAAAAAAGGAGAGCGACAAGCAGGTTTTTCATTAGATGGCGGGTTTTGGGTTTCCGATGGAGATGAGAACAAATATAGAAATAATGACGGAAACTTTTCCGATGGGTATGCCTGTGATATGCTCATCCGTTCTCACGGACACGCTCGTAAATATATGATGTCCGGTTTTTATGATCATCAAAGGTGTAAAGTTCCTTTCCGGGGTACTTCATAAAGTAGCTTATCATGGCAAAGTCGCCGATGCACATGATGTTGTGAAAAAGCAGAAAGGCCACAAAAAAGATATGCCAGTAACCGGAAAGGAAAAAGGCAATGATAAAGGCAATGACATTGATGCCGATAAACGGTGCCAGGGCGATGAAGTAGAAATCATTCCTTCCGACCACGTAACGGTCGGCTGCCACATAAAACAACATCTGGCGCATGTCGGCTCCAAAATGGATGCGGGGTGCACCAATAAGTTTATAGGCCAGGCCGTGAAGCGCTTCGTGTACAGGTACAACAGCAAATGACCCGGCCAGGGTACCCCATATCAGGTAGCTGAAGTAGGGGCCGGTATGGAAACCGTGTATCAGGAATCCAGTGAGTGAAATTCCTGCCAGGAAGACCAGGTAAAGTACGTTGATGAACAGGTAAAACCGGGAGGCAAAATTATTTTCGCGGATATTCATCCATACAAAGGGCAGAATACTGTCGTAGCTTAGTTTGTTTAACGGTCTGAAAGCGGGGGATGTTTCAACCTGTTCGGCAGTGTACCTTGTCATAGTAATGGTTTATTGAAAGGTAAACAGTTGTTCTGTGTAGTTGTTGGTTTTTTACTTTTTCCGGATTTTCAGGTAATAGATCAACGGTCGTTCAGGATGAATTTGTACGATGTTGCTTCTTTGGCTTTGCGGTAATAGTTGTCGGCGAGATCCGGCTTGTCAACAGCTTTATAGTATCTCCCGAGGCCCATCCAGGCGATGGCATTGTAATGGTCAGCAAAGGCACCGTATTTTTTTGAGAGGCTTAGTGCGAGTCTGTATTCGTCTGCCGCTTTCTCATTTTCATGTTTTGCTTTTTCCAGATACAGCCCATTGTATAAATGAGTCAGCATCCTGGCGAACTCGTCGTTCATTCCCGACAGATGGTCCAGTATGATAGGCGCGAAGAAATATTTTTGGTTATACAGCAGAATTTCAAGATAGATACCAGTATAATACGGGTTTTTTGGAAATTCGCGGTACAGGGAGGCTGCATATTCCTGGGCCGATTTGATGTCATTTTCATAGTTGAGGTAGATGAGTGCGAGGAAAAGCCTGGCTTCGACCCGCAGGAAAACCGAATTCCCGGAACAGTACTGCAGCTGCTTGAGGCCCTTATACCTGTTGCCTTTTCGGAACAACATGGCCACTGGTTTATATACCGGGTGAATGTCGGGGTACACTTCAATATAATAATTGTACAAACCGCAGGTGAAATAAAATTCATTAAAGACATCCTTGAGTTCGAAGCCCTTGATGGTCTCCTTGTACATCTGGTTCATATAAGGAAAGACCTTTCCGGGTTTACCATTGTCGGACCAGAACATGACATAAAATGCTCTTCCGAAGAGGTCGAAAAAGACGCCTTCAATATTATCTTCATCCTTATTGAGCATCATCTCCGCCTTCGACACACAGTCTTCCATCAATGCGGTAAAACGGTCTGCTTCAGGCTGACCTGGTATGAGCGGATAATGTTCCCAGTAGGTGATAAGACCTTCAAAGAAAGGTGTTACCGGATGGTCGGGATACGCCTTTCTCACTTCGTCCAACGCTTCGTGGGCTTCGTCGAAATCGTAGCTGTACATCGAAGTAAGACCGTCATAAATGACCTTCAGAATTCTATCATTTGTCAGAAGGCTATTCTGACCGTATGTAGAACTGGCAAGTATAAAACTGAAAAAGATAATCGTATAAAACTTCATGCTGTTTTGTGAATCGGAAAGGGCCCTTGCAAAAATAGGGGTTATGTCCCGTAATAACAATATATAATCTCTATTGTCGTAATGTATTGTGAAAACTTTATGTATTTTAGGCATTTTTCTAAATCCTTCATAAAACCATGATACAGATAGGAGATAAGATTGTAAGTAGCGAGTTGTTTGAGGTAGCGTTTATCTGTCATCTTGAAAAATGCCACGGATCCTGTTGTGTGATCGGAGATGCAGGAGCCCCGCTTGCCATGGGCGAAGATGAAATACTGGAGCAGGAATATGAACATATCAGGGAATACATCACAGAGAAAGGTCGTGATGCTATTGATGAGCAAGGCAAATGGGTGGTCGATACCGACGGTGAAAAGGTAACACCCCTGATTGACGGGAATGAATGTGCCTACACCTATTTTGAGAACGGCATTGCCTTTTGTGGCATAGAGAAAGCCTGGCGGGAAGGTAAAACCCGTTTCAGGAAACCGGTATCATGTCATTTGTATCCGATCAGGGAAAGCAAAATAGGAGAATACACGGCGCTTAACTATCACAACTGGGGCATTTGTGAACCGGCCAGGATTCTTGGTCGTGATCAGAAAGTGCCGGCGTTCAGGTTTCTCAAAGAAGCTATTACAAGGGTATACGGTGAGGAATTTTACGGTGAGATGGAGGAGGTGTATCGTCAGCTTCACCTCTGAGTGTTCTTTAACACCGTTTGCAGGGAAAGGCCCCGGGGCTAAATTCAGTAATATTGTATCATAAATTAAAACCCATAAATACGGATCTCCATGATTAAAGCGTACATTGAAAAAAACAAGGAAAGATTTTTAGAGGAATTGTTTGAGATCATCCGGATTCCTTCTGTCAGTTCCAGTGAGAGTCATAAAGAAGATATGATCAAAGCGGCCGGTGCCATAGGAGACAGTCTTATTGCAGCCGGTGCCGGAAAAGCTGAAATAATGTCGACCAGCGGGAACCCGGTTGTGTACGCCGAAAAGATTATCGACCCTTCCCAACCAACCGTTCTTGTTTACGGTCATTATGATGTACAACCCGCTGAACCCCTCGGGTTATGGAAATCTAAACCTTTTGAGCCTGAAGTAAGGGATGGTAAAATATATGCCCGTGGCGCCGATGATGATAAGGGCCAGCTGTTCATGCATGTCAAGGCCCTTGAACTGATGAATGAAACCGGCACCCTTACCTGCAATGTGAAATTTATGATCGAAGGTGAAGAAGAAATCGGTTCACCGAGCCTGAAACAGTTTTGTAAAGAACATAAAGAGTTATTAAAAGCCGACATCATCCTGGTGAGTGATACGACCATGATTGCTTCAGATATCCCGTCAATTACGGTAGGACTCAGGGGCCTCAGTTACCTGCAGGTTGAAGTTACAGGGCCCAACCGTGACCTGCATTCCGGTCTGTATGGCGGTGCTGTTGCCAACCCGGTCAACATCTTGTCGAAAATGATTGCTTCCCTGACCGATGAAAATAACCATATTACCATCCCGGGTTTCTACAACGATGTTGAAGAGGTAAGCCGTGAAGAAAGGGAAGAAATGGGCAAAGCACCATTCAACCCGGAAAATTACAGGCAAGAGCTTGGCGTTGAGGAATTAGACGGCGAAAAAGGATTCACGACCCTTGAACGAACAGGCATCAGGCCCAGCCTGGATGTTTGCGGTATATGGGGCGGATATACAGGTGAAGGGGCCAAGACTATCCTGCCTTCTAAAGCATACGCTAAAATTTCGATGCGGCTCGTTCCCCACCAGGTCTCGACAGAGATCGACAAGCTCTTTGAAGACCATTTCAGGTCTATGGCCCCCGACACTGTAAAAGTGGACGTAAAAAGCCTGCATGGCGGACAGGGTTATGTAGCTCCCATCGACACCCCGGCCTATAAAGCAGCAAGCAAAGCGATGGAAGAGACCTTCGGTAAAAAGCCCGTACCTACCCGCAGCGGAGGAAGTATCCCCATCATCTCCGACTTTGAAGAAGTTCTCGGGATCAAATCCATCCTGATGGGTTTTGGTCTTGAGTCGGACGCCATTCATTCACCCAATGAAAACTACCCGGTCGGTAATTTTTACAAAGGCATTGAAACCATACCACTGTTCTATAAGTATTTTGCCGAATATACATCAAAATAATCCCTGCTGCTTTTTTTTATGAGCATTGGCTTTTAGTGGTTCGGAATCGTGACTGTTTTATACAACGTCGCGACCTGAGGTACAGGCCATGGTTTCCCGTCGGCCTTTCATTGGTCCCATTTTATGAAGTACCGCCGCCCGTTGATAATAATTCACTATGGATGAATGGAATACACCAGGAAACAGATGTTTTGAGGTGTTGTGCTTTTTCCTGTCAATCATTTTGAGAACCAGACAGGGCCCGGTGCCTGTCCGATTAATGCTGACATCCAAGAAAACCTGTTGCAGAACATGTCCTATAGGGTGCGAGTTTTGGTTTTTGGCGCCATTAAGGGGTGGTGGGCGGGG
>DASQZK010000569.1:0-6613 GCA_035638735.1 Bacteroidales bacterium | reverse complement strand
CTTTATTGAGGGCTATAGAGTATGACCCTGAATGAGCCCGGATGTCCGACCTGTTCTTCGCGAATTCAAAAATGCTGCTGTCGGCCGGGTTTATGAATTGGCGGCCGTCGTCGGTAAGGTGCTCGGCATCGCACGTCCATGACTGAATTAACGTCTGTTGAGGCATGGTGAAATTACGGGTTGGTTCTTTGAGGTTGAAAACCAGTATTTTACCGTACCTGCCGGTCAGATGTAAGGCATAATCCTGGAGGAATGGCTGGTGAAAAAGCGTTTCAATGCCATTCACCACGAGGTACCCGGCACCGTGATGTATCGATTTTTCAATGCCCTGCCGGTCGCGGTTATAGCGTATCCAGTTGTTCCGCTCCTCGAAACGCGTATCGGTATACTGCGTCCATCCTTTCACATTCATTAGATACAGGCTCACATGGGTGTTATCCGGTACAGAAATAACCGTGTCTTCGGGCCCTATACCATGGTCTCTCAGCCAGGGGGTGATGGTATACCAATCGCCTGAATTTTGATAGATGCGATTGGCCTTCCCTTCGTACCTTTCCTGTACAGTGATTTTGGCATACCAAATATTGAAGAGTAAAAAAAGACCAAAAATTATCTTGGTGAACGGTGAAGAGAAAACTACAGGATACCGCTTTTTTAATATGTCCAGGGAAGTAAGAAACAAGAATACCGGCAAAATATACAGGTTGATGGAATAGTAATCGTGGTCCTGGAAAAACCAGAAAAACATCATAACGAAAACCGCTATGCCTGCCAGGAGAAACAGGTTGGTTAGCAGGAGAAAGCGTGAAGCCTTACGCAGGTGAAAAACAATGAAAAGGACTGTTAATACGAAGAAAAGAAGGGTAAGCGGGTGGAAGTACTCTTTTAACCAGATATGACGGATGTTGTAAATGACCTTTCGCAATTCTTCAGGGGAAAAGGTCCAGAATGGGAATGGCTTATGAACGAAATAAGTGCTGTCGTGCACGCGGTTATACCAGGTGGTGAAGAATACCCAGACTCCGACAAGCAGAATCAATATCACCGACAGGATAAGGAATTTCAATGGCTCGGAAAAGATTTTTCCCCGTTGGCTGATCCTGAGGCCAAAAAGCCATTCCAGGATGAAGATCCCCCCAATGGCTGCCAGGCTTAGCAGAGCCGTAATCTTGAGCCAGGCTGCCAGGAGGAAAAACAGCATGGTAAGATAAAGGAAAAGCGTCCTTTTTTCTTTCCGGTACCTGAAAAAGAAAAACCACCCCGTCAATACAAATGCCAGGGCGGGTGTGTTAGGAAGGAAGTTGTTCCCGTAATACATGATCACCGGGGATGAAAACAACAGGAGAGGCAGGGCAAAAGCCCAGAAAACATCATCGAAGAGATACCTGGTGGTTTTATACAGGAAAAACAATCCGGCCAGGAAGATCAATGTGAAAACAAGCCGGAAGATAAATTCGTGATACCCAAAAATGTGATACAGGCTGGCGACAAAATAATACAGGTAGGTATTCTCTCCGGGCGCAGTTTTTCCGCTTGTGCCTTGGCTGGTGGTGAGATTATTGACTTCGGGCTGAAAGAAATGCATGCCATCCTGGTAATAATTCAGGGCGAAGGAGGCATCGTCGGCCTGACGCCATGCATGGATCGACTGCGGACGTTTGAACAGCATTCCGGGATAGCTGTAATAAACAGAAACAACAATGACAGTCAGAATGAAGAAAACAGTGGAATATTTACGTACCATGAATACGGGTTGAAGTTTGGATAAAAATAGTATAAAAATTATAACCCGTGACGTACTAACTGTTGCTTTAACGTTTCATGGCGTTTTTCTTGTTGTCGATTTTCATTTTTTTCAGCCTGAGGTCCTCATCCATTGTTTTAGCAAATTCATCGATGAGACCGCGTTTTTTTCCGGCTTCCATGTCATCCCGGGTATACCTGAAATCGTAATTTTTAAAGGCATTGAGGATGCTTTTTTGCTTGCGTACGATATCGTTGTGCCTGTCCAGAGCCTTTAAATGGCCTCTCATATCCCTTTGTTGCAGCCTCCTGTTTCTTCGCTCTGCGCGGTCATCAACAGGCGGATGACCGGTTCGCGCGTTATCACCAATGTTTTCGCCTTCATAGCGCTTTTCGATTTGGGTTTTCCTTAACTCCTTCCGGTACCGCCTGGCGTATTTGTTGCCTTGTGACACTTCCCGCTTCATATCGCTGACGAGTTTTATTTTGGCTTTTTGCAGTTTGTCCATATCCTGCTTTTCCCAGGCATCGTTGAACCTTTTGGCTTTCTTATGGAACTGGTTAAGTTCTTTCTGATCGCGCTGTACAAGAGTCATATCCTTTCTCAGGGACACATTCTGATCTTTGGTTTTATCTGCCGGTATCACCTCCTGGCCTAAAAGACCGGTGGTGGTGAGGATACCTGCCATGATGAATAATAAGGTGATAGATTTCATAACCGTTTTGATTTATAACCATGTAGTGTTAAATCGTATTATTTAACGGTTAAAAGACAAAGCAAAGACAAAAAAGGTTTAGTCCAGGACCGGTAAAATGGTAATTTGTCTTAATTGCCCGGGCTTGAAAATCCGGAAGAGGCGTCATCAAGTACCAGCACCCAGTCGTTCCCACGGGCGGTGTCACCGGGGGCGTCGAATGCCATTGTCTCACCTTTGTTTTTGAATACGCTTATCAGGGTTGCTTCCCCGTTTTTTGGGTTGTACCACCAGGCACGGATCTTTTTCATCTCCGGACCAAGGTTGGCTGTTTCGATAGATACTGGTTTTCCTGTTGGAATATACACCATGGCATAACCTTTTCCGGAGCAGGCAGCTAATCTGCCCGTCGGATCGTAAACATTCTCCGCCAGTATTTCCTGGTCAGGTTTCCGGCTTTCAAAAGGACGGGAAAGTATAAGCTTTTTAAGGTATTGCAACTGGAAGGCTCCCGGTTCATCAAGGGCATCCCGCCATTCTACCGGATTTAGTTTTGTCAGGGGCGGGTGGGGATTTTTCTTTTTATACATCTGCCATACAGGTCCACATCCATAAGTATGGCCGCAAGTACCTGAAAATACAGACCAGTAAGCGACCTGTCTGACATCAAAATCGTCAAACCACCCATAAGCGGCATTTTCGGCATCGTAATTAACCGGTGACAATTCGTACGCGGGCTCGCTGTTCAATGTTGGCTTGGGATTACAACGGTTCCAGTCGTTATATGCCATGTCGTAAGCTCTTTCATTGTCATGTTTTTCATGGTATGAACCCCAGGTATACATATCTATCCATGGATCCTTACTGAACCAACGGGCAGATGACGCATAGCAATGATAAGTCATAAAGGTACTGGTGTAATCAGCCTTTCCGTCAAAATTATCCTCACCGTTCACACCGTCGGTAATGCCTTCGGCCATGGCACGCCAGGTAGCAACACCGTTTTCGCGTTCATCCGGCAACCGGTCACCGCCAAGAATCCAGACAATGTCGTCATTCAGGTCGCGGAACCGGCTCCCGACGAAATGACCATATTTGTATCCTTCGTCCGGCGTTCTGATATCGCGTTCCCGGAATCTCGGGGTTACATATTCACCCCAACATGGAAGAATCCCCATAATGAGGCCATCCTTCTTAGCTTCCCGTATCACGTACTCCACATGATCCCAGTAATCATACTCTTCCGGATTAGCGGGATTATTTCCGGCAGTAGTGTCGGGGGCCAGCACGTTATGATCAACCAGCGGCCAGTCGCCATAATCATTCGGTGTTTCATAGGCCTCCAGTTCGTACAGGATCACCGCCTGCACAACGTTAAAACCCTTGTCGGCCCTGTTCTTTAAATAGAATGCCGCTTCATCGCGGTTAAGCCTGTGGAACAACTCCCAGCCTGTATCGCCCTGCCAGAAAAAATCGGCCCCACCCTTAGTCTGCAGGAACCTTTCGTTTTTGGTAACTTTCAGAGGTTGTGCAAAGAGACCGCCAATAGATATTAGAAATACAAGGAGTAAGGAAGCCGGCTTTTTCATGATTGAGTTACGATTTTTGACAAACGAACAGTTTTTAAAACACAGCACGAATTTATTTAATAAATTCTATAATCAGGTTAAAAATTTCAAAAGAACCTGCTTTCTGGTCTTCAGCCGGGAGAGATATCCGGGAGTTCGATCATACTCGATGTTAATTTGTGAATAAAAGACGTGAAATTGTGTAATATTTATACATATATGTGTATTTTCTACCCAATCAGGCAAGTAATTCCAGGTGCATGCGTATATTTTACCGATTCCTGCCCCGGAAATTTATGGCTTTCAACACGTCAAGGTTTCCATGTGTGAAAGTCATAAAGATAACCAGGGGAATCAAAGGTACGGCGAAACGTGATGCCCCGAGCGGACCGGTTGCAAAAACAAGGTAAATGATGAGCAGGACGAGAAAAAACCGGATATGGATATCCACCTTGCGGTTTAAGGTGAAAAGAGCAATACCCCCTATTTTTAACAGGTTGGCCAGCATAATGAACACCAGGAAAAAGCTCATGCCCCCCACGCCGTCAGAGAACAGGAATCGAACGGCACCTTTCACCCCTTCGGCATTGAGGTAATAGAGGATACCACGGCCTCCATAGGCTTCCGGATCAATGAAATTAGCAAGGTCGAATCGCCCGGGATCCAGGAAGAAACGCACCATCCCCTTGAAATGAAACCAGCTGTATTTTACCGGTTCGGCTTTGATGACTTTCATGGCAGTATGGTCAAGGTAAGCCATGCGTTCCCCATAAGAATCAAATTTATTCGCAACAGCATAGATGCTGTCTACCGTATTTTCAGCATATTTTTCTCCATGGGTTTTTGCCAGGAAATAATAGGTATTATAGTTTACAAGATTAGTTGTTTGAATACTCGAAAATTCGAACCTGCCCGATCGCATGGTATTCCACTGGCTGTATCCGAGTACCAGGAACAGGGGTATAAGAGCTGTCAAAACAGGGCGGACTGATTTCCCCTTTACCGAAAGCCAGGCCAGGAACAGCAGGTTGGGAATAACAAAAAGATACATGACGGGCTTTACAGCTGCAGCTATGAAAATGAAAAGGTTATATAATAATAAGTGGCTTCCTTTCTTGTCTGCCAGGTAGCGCAGGAAATACCGGATCATCAGGATAAGAATGAACTGAAACAGAATTTCAGACATGACCAGGTTGGCATAAATGAATTGTGCCGGTGTAAAGATCAGGAGAAGCAAAGCCCATTGGTCCCTGTTACGTTTATAACCCCATTCCAGTGCTGTTTTTCGAACCAGCATAATACTCAGTACCGACAGTATATTCTGCAGTAATATAACCAGGATATCTGAGGCGGAGAAAATACGGGCGAAACGTATGAAAAGCGGATACAGGGGAGGTCTCCGGGTATACAACGCCGGATTTATTTCCTGGTTTGCAGAACCCGCATAAAAGGTACCGCTATCGGCAATATTAGCTGCTTCTGTAAGGTATTCTGCCGAGTCTTTTAGGTACAGGTTGTGATTTTTCAGCTGCACAAGGAAGAAAAAGGTCTGAAGGAGAATGACCGATAATAGGAAATAATGCTTTTTCATTAGCAATGCGTTGGAAATTTCTCCACAGTAAGGATTCTAAACACGAAGATACGTAATTATCACATATTTTTCTTTTCTCGGTGAAATAATTCTCCTGGCCTGAGGGGTAATGGTATCTGTTTTCAAGGGCTTAGGGAAGAAGATCTGTTTTCCATTCGTCTGAAAGGAAAAATAAACTAAAAGGGATTATTTTTTCCCGAAATTCCTGCGTTTTCCCCTGGAAGCATTGGCGGCATGAATGTTACCACCTCCCCAGGAAAGTCCTGATTTGCGATCACGAAAAGGTGAATTGTTCATACTCCATCCTTTGGCAGGTGACTTTTGACCTTTTTTACTGTCAACGGCCTCCTTATCTGTTCCATAAGACTTGATAATCGTTTCAGCCTTTTTTTTCTGCCGGGATGCATCGATATAATACAACGGCAGACATACAAGGCATATCAAAGCAACGCCTGAGAACAGATAAAATATACTGTTAGCCGGATCCTGGTAAATGCCGCTGAACCAATAGACGATGAGCAGTCCCCCGATGATTCCGGAAATATAGATTAGTGTTTTCATGCTTTAATCTGTTTTGGTTGTATTCGTGAATAGGTTCACGTTCCACCAAACGGATAGTAAGTTAATAAATGTGAAAGTAAAACCAGCGGATTCGTTTAAATAGTTGTTGACGGACTGAAAAGGGTCATTTTCCGGTCTGTTGTATTTTAAAGTCTTTTTTGCAATTGACCAGGGTAATATTCCTGGCGGAAAGCAGTGCTAAAGGAAGCTCACTGCCCGATTCCTGCCAGTGGCCGGCCATATTATGTTGCTCGGATATCTCGCTTTGGTACCCCTTTATATGAAGGTAACATGCGTTTGAAAGCCCGGCTATCCGGTCACCACTGATCTTCACATTCTTAGGTATCTCTTTTTTCCGGAATAGTACAGCGTAAAATTACCAGTTCAGGGTCAGTGGTTTACCCTTCTCAACGGTTACCATCTTCTCGCTGCTGTCAGAGATCAGTTTTACCGTT
>DASQZK010000568.1:0-7388 GCA_035638735.1 Bacteroidales bacterium | reverse complement strand
ATCACCCTTTTGTGAATTCCAGTCTCCCGGCACGAGAATGCCCGGGGTAGCATCAAAATTATATTCTATCAGCTCCGATTTTTCAGTCTGATGCCTGTCGCGATAAAAGGCTCCTCCGGCTTTACTCTGGTCGGGATACGTGTCATAAGCTTCGTAACGGTAATCGTAATAACCTGTTTCATAAGGATCTACGATATAGTTCCATTTGCCGTTTAGATCCAGTCCCTGCCTGTTCAGAGGATTAATAAGCAGAGCCTCCTGGCTGGATGCCCGCTGGGTGAAAAAACCAGTTATCATCAGGGCAGTTAACAGCATTGTAAAAGATTTATTATTCATCGTCAGAGTTTTATGAAATTTAGCCGGATAAAATAGAACCATGTCGGAAGGCCTGAATTTCCTGGTTAGAGATCAGGTGTCCGGTATGAAACAATCTTCATGAAGGCTAAAATTACTGATATTTTAGGAAAGATTAAGAGATCCACAATGGTTTCTTTGTGCGAGTTGCCTTTTTACAAAAAACGATGAGCCTCAAAATATGGTCAGTCTTTCAGGTATATTCACGGTTAGCTGCAGATTAGAAGGGAGTGATGGTCACTGGACTTCAACCTGGAAGATTTTTAATGTTGATGGTGTGATTTTAAAACGGTCATCAATCCGCTTCCCGATGATCCAGACAATATCCTTACCGCTGGTCAGGAGCCAGGTATTTTCTTTTTCCGGAATGGAAAGTTTGTTGTCAACAAAAAAGTCACTTACTTTCTTCATGTTTTCCATTCCAAGAGGCTGGAAATAGTCGCCTTTTTCCCACTTTCGGATGATGAGCGGAAATTCCAGGCGGTCGAAATCCAGGCAGGCTGTATCGGGGTAACGGGGAATGACAAATTCGTCGGACCTGTTGATAATCCTGAGACAGAGCTTCAGGGGTTCTTCAATATCAAGATAGGGGTTTTCGATATAATACCGTTTTTGCTGTTCCTGCCTGAGGGGTTCAATAATGAGTGAATCCCGGTCTTTTACGAGGCGGTGGGTGGGTGATAGAAATATCTTGCCCGGAATGCCGTCAAGACTTTTCATGACATCATCGACCACGGTGGCGGTGAAGTTGAAATCGGAAAGGATCCCGTACAGCCATGTCCGGGCAAATTCATCGCTTTTAAGCTTCTCAACAGAAACAAGCAGATGTCGTTTATCCCTGGATATCAATTGGTGTTTTTTTTCTTCCAGTGCTTGTTGGAATATTTCTCCGGTTTCCCGAAGTCGCAATACATTCTCGAACATAACATCGATAAAACGGGGGTTGATATCCTCCATCTCGGGGATGATGTTATGGCGTATTTTATTCCTTGCATATTTTGTGGTGGCATTGCTTGAGTCTTCACGCCAGGCCAGCTGGCGGTCCATGGCATATTCCAGAATCTGTTCACGGCTGGCGAAGAGAAGCGGTCTGATCAGGTTCCCGCTTTTTTCCTTGATGCCTGTCAATCCTTTTATACCCGTACCGCGACTAAGGTTTATGAAAAAGGTTTCGGTCACATCATTTTTGTTATGAGCAGTGGCGATATACTCGCAGCCGGCTTTTTCCCTTGTTTCCTCAAACCATTCATACCGCAGTTCCCGTGCAGCCATTTGAATCGACATATTATGGCTTGCAGCGTATTCTTCCGTATTAAAGGATACATGGAATATGTTCATATCGTAATTTGCTGCCAATTCTTTCACAAAGGCCTCATCTTCATCCGATTCGGTCCCTCGTAACTTGAAATTGCAATGGGCTGCGGAACATGAAAAACCGGCGCGGTAAAACAAGTCCAGCATAACAATCGAATCGATGCCGCCGGATACGGTCAGGAGAACCGGATCAGGCCTGGCGAACAGCCTGTTGCTATCGATAAAAGACAGAAATTGATTGAGCATAGGAAAATTTTTCAACTAAGTTAAAAAAAAAGAGGCTGTGCATCACCAGCACAGCCTCTTAAACGTTTTCAAATTAGTAAGAATGATGATTATTTGTCGGCCAGGTAGGTAGCAATACTTTGCTGGTTTTCCTTAATGGCTTTATCTCCACTGTGCCAATCAGCCGGGCACACCTCTCCGTTTTCTTCGAAAAACCGGAGGGCATCAACCATTCTAAGGGTTTCGTCAACGCTTCTGCCAAGTGGCATATCATTAACAACCTGGTGACGTACAACACCATTTTTGTCAATCAGGAACAGTCCCCTGAATGCCTGAGGAATACCTCTGAATCCAGCTTCACCTTCTTCGTTATATTCATATTCGCCGGCCAGGACATCATAATTTTCGGCGATGGTCTTTGCCTGATCAGAGACGATAGGGAATTTAACCCCTTTAATACCGCCATCTTTTTTTTCTGTCTGAAGCCATTTCCAGTGTGAAAACTCAGAATCAACCGAGCAACCGACCACAGCAACCTCTCTCTTTTCAAATTCTTCGATCTTCTTCTGAAAAGCGATGATCTCCGTAGGACATACGAAAGTGAAATCTGCCGGATAGAAGAAGAATACAACATATTTTTTTCCGCGATACTGTTCCAATGAAAAGCCGGTTACGACTTCACCACCATTAACGACTGCTGGTGCAGTGAATCCCGGAGCTTGTTTTCCAACTAATACTGCCATAATTTTCAATTTTATTTAAGGTTTGACTATCTAAGTGCAAATGTAAATACTTAGCTGTTTTTAGATTCTTGTGAAAGCCCGTTTTACATGAAATCGAGGGCTCATTCTTTAAACGTGTACAATATGGTGATAAAAGGATTAGGGTTTTTAAACAAATTTTCCGGGTGGATTGTTTGAGCCGGGCGCTGAATATTATATGGTAAGGTTTACCTTCCGCTAGTCAGAAGGGCAGGATAGAGGGTGCGTTGATATAGAAGTTGTTCGGGTTCAGTTTCTTCTCTCCCGAAAAATCAAGGTAGTCTCCCAGTCCCATACCGTTTAAATTGGGATAAAAGGTAAATCGGAACTGAAAAGTTGGAAAAACAAGGCGTTCATTCCTGATTCTTACTCCCAGGCCGAGGGAAGTGAAGGCATTAATATTCGAAAAGCGGGATTTTTCGGGTCCGATAAAAGCAAAATCGGCAAATCCGAAGAGGACAAACCTGAAACCGTATAAATAGAATGGTGTAAAGGCATCCGATTCAAGGTTTAATACCAGTTTTTGTTTTCCGTAAATATCGTTTCGTGAAAGACCTGTAAGCCCCGATTTATCGTTTATATATAACCGTTCCAACGGGAAGCGGTTTATGCCTTTTTCATAGGTAAGGTAGGCAAAATGCCTGAATTTAAACTGGTGAAGGATGTACAGGTTGGTGAAATAACTGGCTCTGAAATTTAAGGTTCCCTGCTGGAAATCACCCCCGGACGTTATGAAGCCACCGACAGAAGTACTTAAATACAGGTATCCGGCATTGTCAATAAAGTCGCCGTGAGCCAGGGCCAGCGACGTATACGAACGGTTACCAAATTCGTCGAACTCCTTTCCCAGAATAAGATTGGCTTTCCATCCGATCGGGATATCTTCGGTACGCCCGTAACTGTAGATAAGATTACTCCGGTAGAAGGACTGGGATGACAGGGCTATGCTGTTTAGCCAAACGGTTTTATTATGAAATTCATACAGGAGCTTTTCCTCCACCGTAGGTCTTTCAAAATACTTTTCACGATAGATCCTTGACGACAATACCAGATTGGTTCGCTTAATATTAAGGCTCCCGTTTTGCCTGATAGGAAAAGCCCGGCCTATCCAGAAATCATAATAGTTGGAGTTAATCTTTTCTTTAATGACCGCAGAATCAGAAAACCAGATATACCTGCTGGTATTTGTATGCCGGGCTGTAAGTCCACCAGCATATTGGGTATTAGGGGTGAAGAAACGTCTGTTGAGCGAAATGCCATAGGATTTGAGATCATAAACATCCTGATAAAAAATCCTGTTATCGATAAAGCTCCCAAGAACATTCCTGTTCCGGTAAAAGGCTTCATAGCCGAGAAGGGGCGCCTTTGAAGGATCCCAGTGAATATTGTTCTGTAATTCATGACCGGTCCCGAGGATATTCCTGTCCCATATTTGAGCCTTACCGGATTTTACATCACTGAGTTCAACAAAGAAGGCTTTGGCCCATACATCTTTGGTAATGATCGTAATGTCGACCTGGTCAGGGTTCGCTTTTACCGGGGTTATTTCGATCCTGACGTCTTCAATATAGCTTTCTTCCCTCAGGAGTCGTTCATTATCAGCCAGTGTTTGCGGGTTGACCTTGTCACCTTCTCTGAAGAGAAGGTTATGTTGCAAAACACTTGTCCTCGTTTTAACATGCAATGTATTCGCGGTTTGGTTCAGCCAGCTGTTCTTGTGGTAAGATGTGTCGTTAATGCTGGTGCCGAAGGGATCCAGCCTTACAAAACGAATTCTTCTGATGGTTTTGCCAGCGTAAGCCATATATTCGCTCTCACTTTGATGAGTCCCGAGGGTATCTTTGATTGGTTTAGCAGGCGTGCTTATAACGATGTTATGAAGTTCCCGGGTCCATTTATTTTGATACGCCTTTTTCTTCAGCGAATCAAAAAATTCCTGGGTCTTTTGCTTTCCTGAACCATTGATGACACTGTCTGGCTCTTCACTTGCCGTAACGGGACTGGGTTTTTGCCCGTACAACAGAGGCGGAGCGAATGTCATCAACGACGTAAGAAGTACTATATAAGGAAGTATTAACTTCAAAGTATTCAACACAATTAAGGTGGAAATATAATAAACTTTATTGTGATTATAATGGCCAAAACCGGAATGAAAAAAACCGGTCCCGGAAGGTTGTCAGCCGGGCCGGATTCTGATTATTAAAATCAGAACCAGGGCTACTGGCTGTTCAATCATCCGGGACCGGTAGGGTAAAAATAGTTAAAAACGTTTTTTATTCGAGGCCGAGGACAGATGGTCCCTGGTCGAAAATGATATCGACAGGGATATTCATATCTTTCAGCTTATCCAGATCTTTTTGAAGTTGCTCTTTGACATATCCTTTATCCCTAATGAGATTTTTAGCAGCATCGTAGTCACCGGTTCCCTGGATGGTAATAATCTCACGCGACAGGTTGGTTATGGCATCTTTCATTTTTTCAAAATTCACCCTGTAGGTACCGGTATCCTCGTCTCTGGTGAAAGCTCCGGCTTCCTGGAAATAGTAAAACCTGATCATATTGGCTACGCCGTGGGCCGATGATGCTCCAAACCTGACCGAACGGAATATGCCGGCCATGAAGGTTACATAATTGGTCATCAGGTCTTTGTCTCCCAGTTCGCCTGCTTGTGCAAGCTTGGTAACGATGTATAATCCGAGGATGTCAGCTTTCCCTTCTTCGATAGATGAGTATGTATCTTTCAGGGCTTCTCTGACTTCGCCTTTTCCGTTTACCGTATAGTCTACGCCCAGCCCATGAGCTACTTCGTGGAACATCGTGTTCTCGAAGAATGCATCAAAATCGATATAACGGCGCTGGTCTTCGGATATCAATACGTTGGAAATGGGGACCAGTATTTTTTCAAATTTATACCTGATGGCATTTTTCAGCTGGAGTTTCCTGCTTCCGTATTTTTCCCTGACGGAGGGATCATTCGGAAGGTTTATGGCAATAGTTTTACTTCCGGCATTACAATCACCAGCGTAATAGACGGCATCGTAAACATTCAGGTCAGAATTGGTTGAAGGAACAGTTTTTTTAAATTTTTCAGGCACGGGCAATTCCCTTTGCAGCTGGGGCAACATGTCTGCTATTTTTTTAAGCTTGTTACTCCAGTCACGGTCTTTAATCAGGATGAAAGCTTCGTGTGCTGCTTTGTAATTGAATAGTTTATCTTCATAATTTTCGATGGGGCCTACCACAAAATCGATATCATTATTCTTCATCTGCATCCAGGCTGCATCGCTAGCGTAATAATTGTCGCTCAACAGTGCGTCAGCTCTGAGGGTGAGGTATTTTTTAAAACCGGGATCATCAGCCAGGTCGGCGGCCTGCTTGAGCAGACTCGAGGCTTTCAGGATTTTTTCACTGAAGCCGTCATGATACCAAACCGACTTCAGATTCCCCGAATCGTCTCTTCTGATCAATGTATACTGGCTGGACTTATTGGGATCATCGAAATTTTCAAATTCCTCCACGGTCATGTTAACCGGGTAAAAGTTAGCCCCGGCCGGTTTAATTCCATATTTTTCAAGAAGTGGTTTGTCTCCGTTAAGTCTTTCCCATGGACCGTAGTTGATCTTAAACAGTTTTTTAAGCGTCTCATTGTCGGTGGAAGCAAACAACGAGTCCCGATTGCCCGGGTAAGCTTCTTTCCAGAAAAGATCGTCCATGACGTCGGCCGCACGGAATAAGACTTTTAACATTTCTTTCTGGTTCTGACTCAGTTTGCTAAGGTCGGCCGTAAGTGGTACTTCGGCAAAAGCGTTGAGTTTTCGTTCCAGTATCTGGGGTTCGGTATAAAGCGTGATATTTTTTTCTGGTGTGTCACCAAGCATAACAAGCACGCTGTCGTTTTTGAGATACTGGAATGTTTGTGTAACGGCCACCTCCTGTTTCTGCACCTGGGAGAGAAGTGTCACGTAGTCTTCTTTATCGTCAAGGATCTCGTACGAACCAAGCACACCATTGATGGTAATCACACCAGCAGGTTCAACATCCACGATTATCTCCGCCGCCATATCAACGTCTGTACCTGCGACATTTTTAGAAACCACTTGCGACCCTCTATATGTATTATAGAGGTAACCATAATCCTTGCTTTTACATGTTGTAAGCAAAAATAATAGGAGTATTAAACCCGGAATAAACAGCTTTTTCATGGATGAATATTTTTTGGTTATCCTGTAAAATTAATCTAATTAGATGTAAAATGAAATCATGGTATCGTTTAGTGTAACAAGGTAGACCGTCTATTGTTGAGTTAACGAAGATGAATGTCGGGGGTGGAGAAATAATACTACAGCGGGGCGCCAAAATCCTGGCGGACTGGTAATTTGAAAATAAGATGGCCGGCACTTATTGCCGTTGCAACGGCAATCACCAATCCGGCTATTGTAACCCCGCATCATAAGTATGGATAACACCTTCTACAACAGGTTGCAAAGGCTTCCGAAATAGTACTGACAAAAATTGTATTACCGGACTAATATGCCCTGGCAAAAAGCACTTTTTGAGTGGCAGGTTTACCAGAATAGACGCAGGTTCCCTGCTCTTCCGTGGCATCGAGAGGGATACACCTGATGGTGGCTTTTGTCTCCTGTTTAATTTTTTCCTCTGTCTCCGGTGTCCCGTCCCAGAACGCACGAATGAAACCGCCTTTATTGTCGAGAATATCGGTGAACGCTTCCCATG
>DASQZK010000567.1:0-7066 GCA_035638735.1 Bacteroidales bacterium | reverse complement strand
AATGGTTAGGACCATGCAGGGCTGAAGTGTTGAAATGCAGGAAGAATGGTTCCGATTTGTCCCTTGCTTTGAAAAAACGGGCGGCCCCCGATGTCATCCATTCCAGGTTATGGTGACGAAGGGCCTTGATGGGCATTTCGTCCGGGTTTTCCCATTGGATGGCGGCCGCAAAATCGGATCCGGTAAGCTCTTTAACCCGTCGTACCAGTATAGACTGGTATCTCTTCAACATATTGTCGGCCTTTTCAGAGTATGGATTCATGTTAAAGTCGAAATCGGGAATTTCGGGGTTATACTCATACTTATCAAAAGCCAGGATCCCGATATGGAACTTCCCGACAAAGCCCGTATAATACCCTTTTGTATTCAACATTTTCTGCAGGGTATAGTTATTCTCATCAATTGGCGTATTCCAGGCAAGTTTCACAGGTTCACCATCGGGGACACTGTCGGTGAAGCCCGGGGCAGGGCACCGGCTGGCATACTGGCCGGTGATAATGCCGTAACGGCTCGGGGTACAGGCCGCTGAGGCCGCATAGGCATTTTGAAAGATCATACCTTCCGAAGCCAGCTTATCGATATTCGGCGTGGGTATTTTACCTCCATAACAGCTGAAATGCTCGGGGGCCACGTCGTCGGCCATAATAAGGAGTATATTTGGCGCTGCAGGTTCCTGCTCATGTTTAGGCTGGTTACAACCTGTTAAAGCAGCAATTCCTGCTAATGCCACTGCGACCAGTCTGCCTTTGTGCTCAACCATTCTTCTTGAAATGTCAATTATTTATGAGATATATATGGTTCACCGAGGTTTGTTCTTTGGATGCCGGGTCCGTCCATTTCAACACGGAGGTCTTCACCGAATTTGGCTTCAAAATACATCACTCTCAATTTGTGCAATCCTTTCTGTAGACCGACCTGGCCGCTGGCGGTTATAAAACCGTGGACGCCGTCGTTTTCCACGATCTTCTTGCCGTCAATGAAAAGACGACTGCCATCATCGGAAGTGGTGTAAAAACGATAGATTCCGTCTGCCGGAGCTTTGAAAAAGCCGTTAAATTCAAGAACAAAATGATTTTCACCTTTCAGCCTTGCAGGAATCTCGATGGAGGAAACAACAGCCTTGTCCCATTTTATGTTAGCGGGTACATCATCGAGTGTCGCAATGTTCGTATCGGCTGATTTCATGATCAGTCCTGCTCCAGTTGTTTCCACTGACACAGGTTCGTTCAGGCTCACTTTTTCAATGTTGGCCGTACGAACCGGGCTGTATTTACCGGTGGTCAGGAAATTCCTGGCTTTCACAGTCGTGGTTTTTTCAATTTTGACCGGCCCTTCATAAGTCTTTGAATCCATAACCGGATCGGAGCCATCCAGGGTATAATGAATTTCCGTACCTGGGATATTCGAATGCATGGTTAAAGAATAGGAATCTTCGTAGAATTTATCGGATTTGAAGCCTTTCGGAGAATCGACATAATAATCGATATTCTCAGCGTCCAGGAACCTGAAGTACCGTGGCAGGCCGGAAAGGAAAGTATCAAAATTCATTTTCACCGAGTCAGACCAGGCTGTTTCAGCCAGGGCGGAAAGCCGTGGGAGAAGATGTTTCTCAACCTGGTCGGGTGTCTGGAGATTCTCCGACCAGATACTGCCGCTTATACCCATTAACCTTTTGGCCTGATCCGGAGTGAGAGAATCGGGGACAGGGTTATATTCGAAGACATCTTTAAGTGTGAGCACGCTGGCAGGTGAATCGTCCAGGTTATCCTGTGCGCGGCTGAAATAATAATACTGGCTGGTAGCCACAACTGTTTTATAGCCTTCCCTGATGGCTTCGCCGGCGCTTTCCGTGTTCCGCCAGGCCATGATAGCCGCCGATGTGGGAAGGTCGCCTTCCATGATTTCGTCCCAGCCAATGGTTTTCCGGCCATGTGCCCGTATAAACGAATCAATCCGGCTGATAAAATACGCCTGGAGCTGGTTGGTGTTCTCAAGTCCTTCTTCCTTCATCCTTTTCTGGCATAAGGGACATTTCTCCCATGGCGTCTTTTTCGCTTCGTCACCGCCGATGTGGATATAAGTTGAAGGGAAAAGGTCCATAACCTCGGTGAGTACGTCTTCAAGGAAAATAAATGTGGAATCATTTCCGGCGCAGTATGGATCGGTAAATTCAAATGGTGTCTTTTCAGGTTTAACATAGGGTTTGCCTGAACAACTGAATTGTGGATAAGCCGTCAGGGCAGCCCTGGAGTGCCCTGGCATTTCGATTTCGGGGACAATGGTTACAAATCGTTCAGCAGCATAGTTTACAATTTCCCTGATATCATTTTTTGTGTAGTACCCGCCATAGAGTTTTTTGGTCGTGTCACCGGTGATAATGACATCGTATCCCCATGGTTTGTCAGACTGGTCGACCCGCCATGCCCCTGTGGTTGTGAGTTTCGGGTATTTGTCGATTTGAATCCGCCAACCCTGGTCGTCAACCAGATGCCAGTGAAAGACATTCATCTTATGAAGAGCAAGTATATCAATGTATTTTTTGATAAACGCTTTGGGAAAGAAATGCCTCGAGACATCGAGATGCATACCCCGCCAGGAAAAGGTCGGATTATCTTTGATTTTCACAGAATAGAAACTGAAACTATTATTTTCCTGCCTGGTGAGTTGCAGAAGCGTGTTGATCCCATAAAAGATGCCGGCAGCATTGTTGGCTTCAATGGTAATAGCGTCCTTACCCGTGGTAAGTGTATAACCTTCGTTTCCAAGGTCGTTTTGTCCTGAAGCTTTCTTAAAAATAATTTCACGATCCTTAGTGCCATTGCTTTCAATGCCAAGATCAATCCCGGTGTGCTTTTTAAGGTGATCCCTGAGATAATCTTCAAGAAAAGCTGCATCATCGAAATCAGTACCTGAGATAGTGACACCAGGGTTAATGATAAATTCGCCATTGCCCTGTTGTATGGAATGGGGTTCGGGGTATAGTACCGGTAGTTTTGTTTTTGAACAGCCCGTCAGTGCGAAAACGGCAAAGGCAGCGATAAATATGGAGATATGTTTGGACATCATAATGATATGTTATTGGTTCCACTCGATAGTTTTAGTTTTTCACCTTTCCAGATAAATTCAGCGTCCAATCCTTCGGGAATGGTAATTTCACCTTTTACTTTTTCTTTTTTAAAGCGAAGGTCAATGTTGATGATACCTGACGGGTGGGGATATTCGGCTTTTATGAATTCCAGATTGCCCGGGTTGGGGGCAATGGTTGCTTTGGCAAATGCCGGCGAGGCAGGCTGGATGCCGCACAGAACATGAAACCAGGCGTAAACCGGTGAGGTTGACCAGGGATGGCATTCTGAACGCGGTTGTTGGTCAATCGGTTTTTCCGGGGTAGTAGTCAGTCCTGCATGAACCACGTCGACCCATGGCTGCAACACCTGATCGAAATATTCGCCGGCATGGGCATGCGCCAGGGCATCGAAAAAGTTATACCGGTAGTAGAGCCCTGCGCGGCTTATGTTTTTTTGCTGGAGCACCCTGCCTATCAGAGCTTCCTGCTGGCTGGCCGGTACCGTGTTCGTTAGTACTGCCATGATGTTGGGGCGTTCGTCGTAAAAGGTCTTTTGCGGGTCCTCGGCATAAATGCCTTTATCGCTATCATAAAACAGTGCGTTCACCTTCTGTTGCAGGTCAGCAGAACGTTCTCTGAACCTGTCAGCTTGTGCCTTCCAGCCAAACCAGTTGTAGATGTCTGCCGCATGTTGCAGGCTGTAAATCCATTGCAGTGTAATAACCGCTGAATTACCGTTTTTCGATACCGGTGATGTTCCGTTGCCGGTTTCCTTATACCAGTCGACGAAATAGGGCCATTCCGATTTTCCGGGGATGCCGTTTTCATTAAGGTGGCGTTCAAACCAGTCGAATACGGCAGAGATATCGGGAAGGAAGGGGCGGATGAACGCTTTATCGCCGAAATACATCATGTAGTCATAAATCATGTCGATCCAGACCAGGGAGTAGGTAGGATGTACAAAGGTTGCCTTAAGGGGGTAACAACTGGTGAGATTCCCGTCGGGGAGACGCGAATAATGGAATTGACCGATGGCGTTTTTCATGTGCTGTTTATCGCCGGTCATGGATATCCACGAAAAGGCATGGGGCCTTGAGTCCCCAACGTACTGCATGGTCTCGTAATAGGCATCACTCATGAAATTGTCCTGGGTGCATAGTTTCAGCGTCCGCCAGCATATATCTGTTATACTGTCGTATATCGGCTTATTACTGTGGAAGCCGGCCTTTTTCTCAATAGGCGTTGTCGTGTAATCGTTATAATAATCAACAATGGTAAGGGGCGAGCCGGCCGTGGTGATATCCAGCTGGATAAACCGGAAGGCTTTACGCGACAGGGTTTTGTATAAATGCATCTCTCCGCCATCAGGAAGGACAACATCTTTTATCCCGATCATGGTTTTCCCTTCAGTCTCGTTGCGGTTTCCTTTCATTTTTTCGTTGTTGTACAGGTTCTCGGCATAGCTGATGGTAATACTGGCATCTTTTCCGCCTGAGAAAATGAGTTCAGGGTAACCAATGGTGAGGTAGGTCTGATCGATCAACAGGGTTTTGTGTGTATTTGCAGGTATGATCACAGGCGCTTTACCCCGGAGGAAGCCTTCCGGGATCTGTAAGCCGTCATGCCTTAGTACGTTCGTAAATCTTTCATGAGAATGAGCTTGCAGAGGGGTATTTCTTGGTTCGAGAATCCAACGGAAGGAGCCGCCTGAGGTGACGGACGAATAAGACCATTCGGCTGTTTGCCAGGTGGAATCATCATAGCCGGCTTCATTCCAACCCCAGGGATATAGAGCAGCATTGAGGGTATCGCCCGAGTTGGCAGCATAAAAACCGCCTTTGATATCAACGCCATACATCCAGTTTACCGGCTTTGGTGTGAAGGCATGATTGACACTGGTTTTCCATCCGTGAGTATTGGTGTTGATGATCTCTTCGACGGGCGATTCACCCTGGATAAGAAAAGCCGTCCTTTTTGAAATAATGCCGAAAGCGCGGTCAGGGCCCCAGTTTACCACCTCGGCTGCTACCAGGTTATCACCTTTCTGAAGAAAGGGTGCGAGGTCAACCGTTTCATATCGCCAATGGCGGATATCCGACTCCTGGGGACCAAACGTGACATAGGTTCCGTTCACATAAAGCCTGTAGTGATTGTCAGCCGTGATGTTAATGATAAATTTGTCGGGAGCTGATTCGAGTTGGAATGTTTTACGGAAGAGTACAACGTTGTAATCCGTTTCCGATATGCCCGGATTGGTTATCCATACAGCATTCCAGCGATCCTGCCGCTGAATGTCCCTGGCTGGTAATACAGCACTGAACAGCATCATAAACTGCAGTGCAAGTATCCATGTTTTCATTTGAGGTAATTGGTTTTGGTCAGTATTGGCAGAAAAATACTAAGTATTTCTCGAAAAAGAGAAGGAAAGCAAGGTTAATTGACTAATTGCGCAGCGAATCTTCAGCAGCCAGATCCTTGTTCAGGTTCTTGAGATAGTCTATGTGTTCGTTATAATCGCGTTTGATTTTTTCCAGGATATAGTTACGGCTGTTCTTGTCAATTGTATCGTCAAAAAAAATCAGGTTTGAAAAATCAGGCCGGTTATTCAACAGTTTGTGAAGGATCCCCTGGTCGGGTCGTGGATCGGTAACGAAGCTGTATTCGATTACCGGTTTGTCGTCGGTATCGGGAGTGGCAGACGATACCCAATTCTTCATTGCTTGTGAATCCATGAAAAATCCGGCCAGGACATCCCCGGGTCCGGCCAGGTCAATATCAATCATTTCGTTGTAAACATCACGGGAATAGAATAATGATACAAATTGCCCGTAATCGATGTCCAATGGACTCTGTGAGCCGATGATAAGGAGGTGTGCCCTGTTTACATACCATAGTCTGGTATATGGAAAAACCGCTGTAAAGGCATGTGCAAGACTTTTAAATTCGCGTTCCGACATCCAGTTTGTCGGTATCCACTGGCAAATGATTCCGTTATCAGACAGCCTTTCGCGGCAGAGAGCATAAAAATCGTACGAATACAGATTGGCCCCGAGGCGCGGATGAACTGCATTGGAGGTAATTATATCGAAATCTTGCTGAGATCGTAACAGAACCGAACGTCCGTCTTCAATAAATACGTTTACTTTTTCCGAGGCGGCAACTCCATGATTAACGTAACTGAAATACCGGTTTGATAATGACAGTACTTCAGGTGACAGCTCGGCAACTGTTGTGTTAATATCCAGTTCGGCCAGGCACCTTGTTGTTATTCCGAGACCGAAGCCGATAACGGCTGCATTTTTCGCGTTGGGGTTGAAGAACCAGGGCAGGTATGCCAGCATTTTATGAACCCGCTGATCTTCCGGATTGGTAAATGCCGTTTTTGCCCCGTTTATCGATAAAGCCATGTAATTTGACTTAAGCTGTGAAACCACAACGGTTGCCGTCATACCCTCCTTCATCGCCATAATGTTCTCACCCGGGTATAATTTCGATTTATTCCTGTAATAATCACCGCGCGAGAACAACATAATTATTACAATGACCGCCAGTGATCCGGAGACAATCAGAATTTTCGTACGTGATGACGACCATTTTTTATATAACAGAAAAAGGACAACACCTGATACGATATTCAGGACAACACAGATAATAAAACTCAGGTATATGTCAAGGAAACGGAGCATGATAAAACCGGCTACAGCCGGTCCTGCAACACTTCCTATGGTATCGGTAAAACTGAGCAACCCCATCCGGGATCCAACCACCCTGATATTATTGGTGATGATTTTTCCCACCAACGGATAACTGATACCCATGAAAAAAGCGGGAACAGAAGTAAGGAAGAAAAAGATAACGTAATCTCTTCCCGACGCATGAAACCAGGTTTCATTGCTCATCCTGGCATTAAACAATGAAGCAGAGAGGTATGAAAACAGGATAAAAGAGAGTAATGCGGCAATACCTGCTCCGAACTCTACGAAAGCAAATTTCTCAGTA
>DASQZK010000566.1:0-6600 GCA_035638735.1 Bacteroidales bacterium | reverse complement strand
CTATTTCGGATGGGTTTATTAAAAGCGAAGATGATAAAATAACCGAATATCTGCCTGAGTTGATGAAAAAAGATACACGTTTTTCAAAAATTACCATTAAAGATTTACTAAGTATGAGTTCAGGACTTGCCTATTCACATGATGGATTTCCTTCCGATGATGAGTATACATATGTGTCCCCTGATTTAAGGAAAGCCACTCTTGATAATGTCAGAATCTCGGACCAACCCGGCAAACATTGGCTTTACAATAATTATAACCCCCTGTTACTGGGCATGGTACTGGAACGAACGACTGGTAAGTCGGTTTCTAAATATGCAGAAGATAAACTTTGGAAGAAAATGGGAGGAGGCAATGCCAGTTGGAGCCTTGATGAACATGGTTTTGAGAAAATGGAAAGTGGCATAAACTGCGGTGCTCACGATTATGCACGATTTGCCTTGCTTTTGCTTAATAAAGGCAAATACAATGGTATACAGGTAATACCTGAAAGCTGGGTGCGAGAAGCAACCCAACCACACGAAAGATCAAAGGGATATTATGATTATCTTTTAGAAAATAATACGTATTACAACTATCTCTGGTGGGGAAAATTTCGTGATGGACAGGAAAATGCCAGTGACTTTTTTGGAATGGGAAACAAGGGCGAATATGTCTATATCTGTCCACAGAAGAAGCTTACGATAATTAGAATGGGATTTGAATATGGGTTTACACCGGCTTCAATGTCGTGGCCGGATATGTTTTATGAATTTGCATCAGATTTCAAATAACAGGAAACTATTGCCAACCGGTTAAGAATAAATACGCACTAAATAGATAAAATTGGCTGGAAAGTGTTAAATTCAGGCTAAATATCAACCAATAAGCGACCTGGTAATTGTACGGCACCTTCTTCAAAATACCTGCGTTTCTTATTGGTAACAGTTGTGCACAAGCTAAAACAAACAACTGTACTATTCATCTGGTAAGCAATGATAGGTAAAGCAATCTTTATTATAAGTTCAGCAATTTTTATTAATTGTTATGTCTACTCACAGGAACAATTAATCGGATTTAAATCCGGCTTCATTAATCCTAATTTTTTTAAAGGAGAGTATCTTGCAAAGAACTCATTTCTATTCATGGGATTTAATTATGATTATGTGCCAGGTAAGGCTATATTCTCCATTTCTGCAGAAATCCAATATGTTAATGAACCAAGATGGTTCCTGGTGCCTGTATCCATTAATTTCCGCCCCGGAAATAAAATTAAATTCCTGGCATCAGGTGGAATTTTACCGGTCATCAGAACAGAAAGAGTAGCTCCGGATAAAATTATTGAAGCAGGAGGGTTGTGTCGAACTGGCATTGAATGTAAAATTAATAAATCAGTCTCATTATATACCAATTTCGGATTATTATTTATTCCAAACCGGGATTACCACTATTCACATTTTGGTGATAAATATTTAGATAAATCTATATACCGATCTCAGTTTATAAATTTGGGGATCAATTATACGTTTAAGAAAGTTGAAGACTGATACCCTGTATACAAAAGCAGGTAAAAACCGATACCCGTTCTATCCATAATCCGAAATATATTTCTTAAATTAGCTTTAACCGAAAACCGAAACGGATTGCAAGTATGCTGCTACGGGGCATGCCAGCCATAGCCCGGCCCTGCTTGGCGTCAACCTTCAAAACAGACATTATGAGATATTTAGCAATTGTTATATTAAGTTCGTTGATCAGCAATTTTCCCTGATGGAAGCCACCATACCGGATTCTGGGAAAAAGGAAAATTAATTAGAGAAGTTGATGGCATTTAACAACCCAAATGCGACGCACAGATGCCTTTTTTTGCTTTGAGTCAGCTAAATCAATGTCATCCAAATTTATACCATTCATGAAAAAAACGGCCACCATCCTTTTTATCTTATCCTTCACGGTTGGAATTGCCATCGGACAGACAAACTTTTACCAGGAACTTGCTGATTCCGCCTTAGTTCTTACAAGGCAAAAAGTTACTTATGATCCGGCATACAGAGTCATTGCTTACCCTGATGGAGATGTTCCGGCAGACAAAGGCGTCTGCACCGACGTGATAATCCGTGCCTACCGGAAACTCGGAATTGATTTGCAGAAAGAAGTTCATGAAGACATGAAAAAGAACTTTGACAAATATCCTAAGAACTGGGGTTTAAACCGGCCTGATAAAAATATCGACCATAGGCGGGTACCCAACCTCATGACATTTTTCACAAGACACGGAACCGTAAAGAAAATTACCGGTGATCCTGAAGACTACCAACCTGGCGACATAGTTTGCTGGGACCTGGGCAGGGGAGTAACACATATTGGAATTATGTCTCGAAAGAAATCATCTGACAGGCACAGATACCTGGTCGTTCATAATATTGGCGGGGGACAGGTACTTGCCGATTGTTTGTTTGGATACAAAATAATTGGGCATTTCAGATATGAAAAGATGAATTAGTATGGGTGCTGCAATTTTTAAATTTCATTGACACTGCACCCAATGTCCGGGTGCATATAATGAAACATCTCAAGGATGTTAACAAAAGGATTTTTAAAACCTGGAATATCAATTGTCAAACTCGGGAAAAGGCAATTCCGGACCGGAATAATTATCGGGATCCTGTATGCTGTCGTTTTGAGTTATTTTTTCAATTATTCGAGAGAATCACTTAGAATGATAACTTTCATGGGCGACCCGTACATATTGACCCAAAAAGAATTCAGATTGTATGATTTGTTCTTTGCTTCGTTGGCAACGAGTCTTGGATTTGGGTTTACAATAGTTTATTGGCTGAGAGGCAGGAATAAAAATATCAAAAAACAATACCTCGGGACTTTTGCCATTTCCAATGCCTGGCTGGTTACATTCGTTGTCCTGATGGTAGTTGCAAGATTTGGTTCAATTCTTCCAATCATCCTTTATGGTTTATATGGGTATGATGGTCAACTGGACTTATTACATGATTTCCGGCTAATCTTCATTCTGATCCCTGTTTATGTATTTTTTGCCCATTGGAATACGGTAAGATTGATATTTAAGGCAAGATACTGGGTTTTGCTATCAATGGTATTTTATATTCTGACAACTTTTTCCCTTTTTGAAGTCACCAATGTTGACAGGAATATTTTAAATCAGAGCTATTATTCTCAAAACAGGCAGCGATTTGATTACATTGATTCAGAATTTGAAAAAGCACGAACACTGGGCGTCTTCTTCAGCGATTCGACAAAGGCGATTTTAAGAAAAAAATATGCAGAAAGAACCAATAATTTGGTAATCAGCTTAAAGAAATCTTTTCAGACAGATAAAGTTGTACCAATCGATTCTTTGATCCTTGAAAAAATTGTAATTCATAATATGAATACAACCGGATTATTTTTCAGGGCTCGTCCCCGGGACAGTGATAAAAACTGGCCTTACGCAATGCCGGAAGAAATTTACAGACAGATTCTTAAGCATGATGTATGTAGCGAGGAAACAAAAATTCTGATCGAAATCCTGGCAGAGGAAATTTCGTTATTTACAGCGCCCGAAATAAAGTGGGATGAATGGGATAAATATTCAGCATATGACATAGAAAGATCTGCTTTCAGGAGAAATTTATTACACAACACAGAAACTATCCGGAGCAGATTGTTCCGGGTGGTTGACAAATTAAGGGCTGATAAGCGATACGGAAAATGCCACCATTTACTAAATGACATTAAATTGACGCTGTAAGAGAATATACTCCCCTTAACTTTAATCATCACCAATTGTTATTATATGGCTCAAAACAGGCAATGTGATCTTATTGGACTGTAACATAATAACATCAGGGCAATGGTTTCAAATATTCAAAAGGAAAAGGCTGAATTGTTCCTGAAATTTCATCAGGACAATGACATTTTGGTTCTGTTAAATTCATGGGACATTGCAAGTTCCCGATTAATAGAAGCATGTGGTTACAAGGCAATCGCCACAACCAGTATGGGGATTGCTGCTTCCCTGGGCTATCCGGATTCACAGGTAATAACCTTGTCGGAAATGATTACGGTCGTTGCCGGGATCGTAAATTCGGTACAGGCCCCTGTATCTGTGGATATAGAAGCGGGTTATGGAAAGAATACCGGTGAAGTTGTTGAGTCGGTTAAAAAATTCATCGAGACAGGCATTGTTGGAATTAACATCGAAGACAGCATTGATTTAAGCCCGGAGTTAATCGATGAAACGGAATTTTGTGAAAGGATATCCGCTATTCGTGCCTTATCAGATTCCCTGGGGTTTCACCTTGTAATTAACGCCAGAACCGATTCATTTTATACTTCCACGGGCTCTAACCATGAAAAATTAACTGAATCCATCAGGCGTGGCAACAAATACCGGGAAGCCGGCGCTGATTGTATATTTGTTCAGCCTGTATGGGGAAAAGAAACGATTGCAACACTGGTTAAGGAGATTAATGCCCCAATAAATATCCTGTCAAATCCGTCCATCGGAGCCGGATTGCCACCAGCAATTCGTGAATTGCAGGATATAGGGGTCGCCCGGGTAAGCCTGGGTTCAAGTTTGATGAAAGCTACGTTAGCTTTAATTAAAAAGGTCGCTGACGAATTATCGGGAAAAGGAACATACAATTTGTTGTCAGATATTATGACACCCCGTTCTGAAGCGGCATTGGCTTATAAAATGACAATCGGGTTGAATGAATGAAGAATTGTGAAGTCGATTGCCGTCAAACCTGACAGGTTTTGGAAACCTGTCAGGTTTATCGATCCGACCATAAGACATACGAATTCAAAAAAATGAAGCAGGGTAGGAAGAAATAACGAAATGCCGCAACCTTATTGTAGGGACGTACCGCCCGGCATGTCCCCACTCAGACGTCTGTCATTTCGAAACCCAAACCCTGGCCGTACAGAGTTATAAAGCTTAGATGACAAGTTTTATTTACACAACATGTTAACGATACTTATCATTGGTATGTGCGGCTGGCTTCCCCTTCCAGGGGACCGAGGGGTAGAGCGAGTTGGACCAGGTTGTTTAACTTCGCTGAGCTTATTCCCTGTCATTTCGAAGCCCAAACCCTGGCCGTACAGAGTTATAAAGCTTAGATGACAAGTTTTATTTACACAACATGTTAACGATACTTATCAACTGCCAGGTCAGCCTATTTTTCTCCTTTCAAGGCGTTCTCCACCGCCTCAAGATAGCCGAATCCCCATTGCATATCCGGCAACAGGTAACTTACTTCTATCCGCTCATTCCGCTGCAACCTTCACCGGCAGATCCTGTTCTGCGCAATTATATCCCGAGATTACAAAGTCTACTTCACCGGGTAATTCCTTCACATCGGCACCGGTGAGTTTAACGGTAATGGTCTTGCTTTCTCCCGGCAACAGCGAAATATAATTATCGCTGTATTCCGTCCGTACGGATCCCGGTACTTCTTTCATGCGGGTACGCACAAAATAGGCCAGATTTTCGCCCGGATTGGATATTTTGAGATGAACAGTACTGTTACCGGAGTTATCAAATTTTATTCCGGGGGTAGCAGATTCGACGTTGAGACCGACTTCCGGCATCTCGTTCATCTTTGCGAAAATAGCCTTGTAGTTTTCCAGGTTTCCGTCGTTGCTGACGGCAATGGGATACATGGCATCCGAGATCTTCCTGCCCGACTTATCGAACAGTTCCACGGAGAAGAAAAACATTTTTCCGCTGAAGGAGTCGGGGATACTATAATCGATCTGGTCCACTTTCACGGAACTGTTGGCTTCCATGTTGGCCGGACCCGATTTTTCTGCGAGTATGTTTCCCTTATAATCCAGGATCTTTGCTTTGTACGAGTGCTTTTTCACAGCCTCCCATTCGTCATTCAGCAAATATATATCGCCTTTGAATGTCTCTCCCGCTTTCCACAAGTATCGCTCGTAGTCGCCGGAGATATGGACCGGACGGGCGCCCCGTTTCATGAAATAGTACGATGCTTTTGGCGTGCCGTACCAGTCGACGATTGACCAGGAAAGGCATGGCCATATATCGTCGTATTGCCAGACCAGGAAGCCGCTGTTCCGGAATTTGTTGGAGCGGCAGAATTCCAGGTCGAACTCATTGGCCAGGGCCTGGTAGAGCTGGCTTTTCATGATCAGTTCTTTCATGTTCGGGGATTCGCCGAACTCATCGGCATAGCGCAACATTTTTTTCACGTGCATGTAATTCACATTGTTTTCGCCGTGGTATTCGATGAAGACCGTATCGGGAGGCCATACCAGGTCTTTTGGTGTGAATTTCTTATAGTTTTCCCATACCGGTGGTGCGTTTATCCCGGCTTCGCTGCGGAATGGACGAACCACGCGGTAAGCCGTATAAGGCTGTTGACCATGCCAAACACCCCAGTAATGATCGTCGCCCATATAAGGCGAGGCACGGTGAAATTCGCGCTGCGGATCCAGCTGCTTCAACAGGGCGCCGAGGGAGTCGATCACGATCTTGCTGCCCTTATCATCCGGATCGAATTCATTGCCACCGCACCAGAAGGTCAGGCCGGGGTGATTACGAATCCGATAGATAGCCGATTCTGCGCCTTCAAGGAA
>DASQZK010000565.1:0-3198 GCA_035638735.1 Bacteroidales bacterium | reverse complement strand
GGCGCCAGGGAAAGATAAGGTATATTGGTATAGAATACGAATGACATGATCCAGTCCATAAGTAAAACATTGGACGGGCCACCCGGATGAATCGGGAAACGAGACAGCGATGTCCCTAGTGCAGCAGGGCATGTTGCACCTCTTTCCAATTCGGGAACCATTGTTCCTTCGGGAGGCCCGGTCGTTTCCGTCCGAACCCGCGTCCCCGGTATCATAGTAACGAAACCTTAGATGCCTGGGATCGAGGTGTTATCGAATTAACACCACAAAAGAACGGAATTTATTTTATTTCCCCAACGATTATATATGTATTTACCGACATATTTAGATATAAATATTTAATTTAAATAAGCTGTGTATCGGCCGGGGTCTTTCAGGAGGTTAAAATAGAAAGGTTAAAGAGTGGTAAAGTTTTTCCGTTCATTACAGCTTTTCATTATTGCGAGAGTTCTGTTCAAATCGGACGACCGGGGGGATATAAAATTCCTTTGTAAGGCTAATTTGTAAGTGGAAAATAGCAGTGCGCATTTTTTCGCAAAGAGTAGTGCACAACTTTTCGTAAAAAAGGGGAAGTACAATTTTAGCATCGGTGGCATTTTTATGGTCATCCTGTCTTTTAAGTTGAGGGGCCGGAGATTTTTATACAACATTTGACTGAAATGAGGTTGCAGTGGCTTAAAAATGTTTGGTTATTCATCAAAAGACTACAATCTGATATGAGTAATTACTGTTACAGAATGGTAATGGGCTGAAAACCTAAAACTGCTGTTTATAGGGATATTTGGGGGGTGTTCATAACTTTTCGTCAAAAGGCAGAAAAAGGGACGCTGAGATTGGGGGCCTGGAGCGATGAAGGGGTAAGGCGAGCCGGGTGGCGGGGGAGACCCCACCCTGCTAATGAAGCCCGGGAAAACCCATTGCCCTCTCTTTGCCCAAATTTCTGCAAACCGAAATTAGGGTCCTCCCTCCAATCTACATTAATCATGTTGTTTTTTTACTAATCGGGCAGGTAAGAGTAATACACTTTCAGCTCTGGTCTCATTGCCGGAAGGTGGTCATCACTTGAAGCAAAACGGAAGCCGGGGAACTGGGGTGAAGGGTACAATTTGAACAGTATGCCTGCCATCGGCAAAGGAGATTCCAGCATTGGGTTATAGAGTGAAGTGATATCATAGGTCCTGGCATTGGAACTCAATTGTGGTTGAGGACTCACATAAACCTGGTTGGTCTCTGTTGTAGCCGGCTGGTTGTCCCAGGTTACGCCATATTCATCCCAGGGTTCGATGACCTGTTGGAATACCGCGACATACCATGCCGTATTTTCGTAAAGAGTATCCCACGAAAGCGGTTTCTTCATATAGAGGGTAAGCATAACTTTTTCAATTTTAGCACTTTTTGGTACAGCATTCATATCGAACCATATAAGGCTGCGATTGGTTCGCATTACCGTAAGGACGGGTTCGGAAATAAAAGATGCCTCGAAATACGCTGATGAACCGAAATTGGTTGTGGGTTCGAGATCTGAAATCAGGGCGTCTTTACCTTTGTCGGGACCGGGCTTTATAATGACCGATTCCATGGGTGCTCCGCCTATCCGGAGAATGAGTGGTTCAGTTTCTGAAGTCATTCTCAGCTCATTCTCACTGAAATGATATTTAGCAGGCGAGTAGCCGTCTTTCATAACTTCGAATCTATATTCCTCTACTCCCCCCTTGATGATAATTTTATTCACGGTGCTTTCAAGGTGGAACGTATGGAGCCAACCGTCTCTTGCTGAGACAACCAGGTTAGCAGGCACAAAATTTACAGGTCCGAAATATCTTGGATCATCAAGCACTACTATAACATACACCGGGAGTGGATTGACAACCTTCATCCCAAACGACACATAGCCGAATTCGGAAGGATTAGAACCGTTGACAGGGAGAACCTCGGGAATTAAGGTCGTTGATGCCCCGGCTTTAACATCAAACCGGAGGGGCAATGGCTTGTTCACCAGGTAAGCCCTGGGCGATCTTTCGAGTGGTGCAGCATATAATACCTTGCCGTTATTGTCGATCAACATAAATTTGGTAAGTAAAAATGAACCGGCATTCATTCTTAGTTTTTCACTTACAAGTCCGTCGCCGAAACTATACACGGCAACAGAGGTGTCCGGGATGATCGTTACACCATTCCGGTCCGAAACAGCTATCAATATCCGGAAGGCTGAAGGCGGAATGGAATCGGACGGGGTTGACTTCAGAATCCCCTGGCCTGTGTTGATTAAAAATTCGACGCTTCCTTTTTCCTCTGGTCGCTCCCTCGCTTTTTCACAAGCATATATGCTAAGAATCATAGCAGGTAACAGGATTAAAATCAATTTTTTCATAGTGGCCTCCATTTTCTGGTAAATACAAAACTACCATGCAATTTGTCTAATGTCAAGATGTTATGAAAGTGTTGATGGTTGCGTGAGGCAGGTTAATTTCCCAAAGACTTCGATGGCGACTGTTTTCCGGGTTATAAGGGATTTAATTTAAATGGTATGATTTTTATTTCGGGAAATTCTCCGGGATGTACTGTCGTACTTTTTTTTTACTTTTAGTTTTTCTTTAACCTATAAAACATATAAAATGATGCGCATCCTTCACCTGTTCCTGTTAATATCATTTGTCGGTTTTGTTTCCTGTTCAGACCAGGCCGGGACGACAACACCGAAATGGGGCTTGTATGAAATTACCCTGGAAGGGCCCGAAGATGGTAATCCGTTTAAAGACGTAAAATTATCGGCAGAATTTGAGAAAGGGGACAGGAAAGTGGTGGTCACAGGTTTTTACGACGGGAACGGAACATATAAAGTTCGATTCATGCCTGATGAGACCGGGACATGGACGTATACAACAAACAGTAACCTCGAAGTCCTCAATGACAAGACAGGCATGGTTGCCTGCTCAGAGCCGGAGGCCGGCAATCATGGACCGGTGAGTGTTTACGATACTTACTTGTTTCGTTATGCCGACGGGACCCCTTACCGTGAAGTTGGCACAACAAGTTATGCCTGGATTCACCAGGGCGATTCGCTTGAAGGGATCACTTTGAAGACCCTGGCTTCGGCACCCTTCAATAAGTTGAGGATGTGTATATTCCCCAAGAGTTATTCGTATAATGAAAACGAGCCGGTGTATTATCCTTTTCCGCGTGATTCCACCGGAACCA
>DASQZK010000564.1:0-4192 GCA_035638735.1 Bacteroidales bacterium | reverse complement strand
TATTCTTCAGGATCGGTATAAGGTACCAGCATGGAGTCCACTTCGATATATTCTATTTCGCGAAGAAAGCCCTCGTAGTTTATCTTACGCCTGCTGAGGGAGACGTTGTTGGCACCGATGAGTTCAAGCTTACGGGGATCTTCATCACCAAACGTCTTAGGAATCACAAAACGTATTTGCAATCCGGGTATTTTTGTCATTCCTCTTGTCAATCCAAATGATGCCGTTCCGAGGCCACCGGAAATATGGGGAGGAAACTCCCAGCCAAACATTAACACCCTCATATTACTGCTTTATTAGAATTTGCATTTACCATTTCCTGCCTGGCAATCATTTCATTTATTCTTAAAAGGGCAGCGATGCTCCAGGCCTGGCTAATGGCCCCGCGAGGTGCATGCGGCGGATCCCCGTCGTAGATCTCAGAGATGGAGCCAATGCCGTGAACAGTCATATCGTCGTGAAAGCCGTTAAATATCTGCCTGGCCAGGCTCAGACCGCTGTTTTTGTGGACATCCAAATAGGCCTTGACGAAATGTTCGAGAAGCCAGGGCCAGACCGTACCCTGGTGATATGCCTTATCCCGTTCTTCCTGAGAGCCGGCATATACACCCCGGTATTCGGGGTTTTTAGGCGAAAGTGTACGAAGCCCCTTTGGTGTGAGCAGTTCACTTTTCACGATTTCAAGAATGCTGTTTTTCATTTCCAGCGTAAGGGGTGTGAAAGGCATGGCAGCAGCAATAACCTGGTTGGGTCTTACGGCATCGGCCACCTCACCATTAAAAACAACGTCGGCCAGGTATCCGCGATCCTTATCCCAGAACGTTTCCAGGAAAGAACCTTCGACAAGCGCGGGAAGATCCCTCCAGGTGCTGACAAAGGCTGTATCACCAGCCTTTTCGGCCCAGTCCATGCTTTTTCTTACAGCGTTGTACCACAGAGCGTTGACCTCAACAGCCAGGCCGGTGCGGGGAGTAGCAGGACCTGTTGGTGTGATGGCGTCCATCCAGGTAAGAGCTTTACCCGGCTCTCCGGAATAAATGAGCCCGTTATCGAGCATCTTAATGGTAAAATCTGTTCCCTGCCTGTAGGCTTCCATTACAGCCTTGACATATTTACCATAGACTTTCCATATATCAGGGGCGCCATTATACTTTTCATACTGTTGAAGCGACCAGATAAACCAGAGGGGAGCATCAACAGAATTAAATACGGCTTTCTCACCATCACCGTTATTCGGGAACAGCCCACCCCTCATCTTTCTGACCATCGAATCAAAGATTTCTCCGGCCGTTTTAATTTCACCGGTCGACAGGGTTAAGCCGGGTAGAGAAATAAACGTGTCGCGCCCCCAGGTTCCAAACCATGGGAATCCGGCAATGATGCCTGTTCCTTCGTCGGTTCTTTCAATAAACTGCCCGGCAGCGTTCAGGAGACAGTTCATGAAGCTGTCCCGAGGCAGCCGTATGGCTTTCTCGGAAGTATATTTCCGCTTGAGTGATGCGGGTTTCACTTCACTTGTAGAAGCAGAAAAAATGATGCTCTCACCTTTACGTATCTGGCAATCGAAATAACCGGGGACAAAAAGATCCTCCTTATAGTCGTACCCTCGTTTTTGCTCCTCCGTGTATTCAATATTATAATACCAGTCGGGTGCATGTACATACTCAACCTCCTTGGAAAACTGCATATAAAGTCCGGGGAAACCCTCATAGAGCCGCATCATGACGCCATTCAGGGCTTTCCTGTATTTCGAGTTAACATACAGGTTTGCCTTGCTCAGGCTATGAATACTACGGAATGCCAGAAATGGTTTCA
This sequence comes from Bacteroidales bacterium, assembly GCA_035638735.1. GTDB lineage: Bacteria > Bacteroidota > Bacteroidia > Bacteroidales > DASQZK01. The sequence continues at coordinate 2,377 of DASQZK010000564.1, read as the reverse complement.
GACGCAGCGTGGTGGGTGAGTGTGCTTCAACCAGTGTATATTTAATCAGCATCTTCGCTTCGCTCTGAACCAGAAGGCTCTCCTTTTCAAGCACAACACCACCAATACGAAAAGTTGTCAGCCCGGTGGTTTCTGCCTGGAAATCACGGATATATTTATGACCACGGGGAATATAAAGATCACCCTGGTACTTGTGTATACCCATGTTAAACTCCTGGTTATGCTGGATAATGGTAGCATCGAGCGAAGACAACAATACAAATTTGTCGTTGTCTTTTTTATGGCATGGACATATCAGAAGGCCATGGTATTTCCGGGTATTACACCCAACAATAGTGGTTGAAGCATAAGAACCGGACCGGTTAGACCTTAGTATTTCCCTGCTGAGAGAATACTCAAGGTTAACTAACTGATTTTTATCAAACTGCAGATACCCCATCGCTTTTTCAATATTATGTAAAAGGGAATAAATATAATAACCTGAATTTCAATCGATTGACTGGTAATACATGGAAAATAAAGCTGTCCTCAAAGTTCAGACTTTATTTTTTCAAAATCAATGATTTATAAGCCCTCAGGCGTTATGTTTTCATTAATTTTATCATATCGTTTGGGAAACAAATACGGATAACATTTCGTTCATTCATATTCGGATAATAATTCACCTTCTTGAGTTCCGGAATTTTTCAATAAATTAGCAACCTGAATGAAAAAAATAATGAATAAATTAATCTGTTTGATTCCATTGTTCTTTCTGGCTGCTGCCTGTCACAACAATGACCGGGGCAACAGGTCTTCTGACAATGATAATACAACACTTATAACGGGTAGCCTTGAACAGGGGCGAAACCAGGACGTGTATCTTCAGACCATAACGTCCCGGACGTTTGTCACGCTCGATACCATAAAGATCGGAGATGATGATTCTTTCAGCACAACGGTTAGAGTGGACTATCCCGGATATTTTGTTCTGCGGAATGAAGACGGAAAAGGCATTACCTTTGTCGCCGTTGGAAACGACACCGTCAACGTGAAGGGAGATTATCACGACTTACGGTATTTTACCCTTTCCGGTAATCATGACCTGGAGCAACTGACCCTCCTGAATAAAAAAACCCAGGACTTCCTGGCCAGGATGGACCAGTATGCCAGGATGACAAACGACAGCATTAGTAGTCCAAACTATACCAATATTAAGCTCAGGATTAATGAAGAATATAAAAAAGCCTTCAACAACCTGAGGGACTATTCAGTGAATTTCATCAGGCAAAACCAAGGCTCACTGGTAACACTCCTGGCTTTGTCAAATCAGCTGGGTCCAAGGTTTTACGTTTTTAATCCGGTACAAGACATGCCGTTGTTCCTGTCGGCCGATTCCGCCCTGTATGCTTCATATCCTGAAAACGATGCCGTTCTGGCCCTCCACAACCAGGTGATCACCCTGAAAAACCAGCAGGTCGCCTCAGAATCAGGATCTGCCGGCATGCTTTCACCAGGAGATACCCCGCCCGAAATAAACCTCCCTTCTCCGGATGGGAAAAATCGTGCCCTGAGTTCAACCCGCGGAAAAGTCGTGCTTCTTGATTTCTGGGCTTCCTGGTGTCCGCCATGCCGCCGTGAAAATCCTAACCTGGTCGAAAATTACCGGAAATATCATTCCAAAGGCTTTGAAATTTACCAGGTCTCATTAGATAAAGAAAAACAAAACTGGGTATCGGCCATCAGGAGCGATCATCTCGACTGGATACACGTCAGCGATCTGAAATACTGGAATTCCATGGTTGTCCCCCTGTACAATATCAACAGTATCCCGACCAACTACCTGCTTGATCGCAATGGCAAAATTATTGCAGCCAACCTGAGAGGCGAAGCCCTGAGTCAAAAACTGGACGACATCTTTAACCACTAAGCCCATGAAAAAAACGCTTCTGTTTTCTGTGCTCTTTTTACTCTTGTTAACATCCTGTAAAAATAAACGCAATACCGTCATTGAGGGGACATTATCAAGCGGGGCCAGAAAATATCTCTATCTCGATTACCTGGACATTGACAAGACAACCAAAGTAGACAGCCTGAAAATCAAGAAAGACGACAACTTTAAGTTTCGTATCCATCTCGACGAACCGGGGATATACATCCTGCGTAATGAAAACGGAAAGCTGATCAACCTGCTTCCCTCGCCAGGTGAACACCTGACAATACAGGCTAATTATGCTGAAATGAACCGTGATTATTCGGTATCAGGTTCAAAAGAGTCGGAATACATCCGTCAACTCGTGGAGAAAATTTATAATACACGCGACCGGCTGTCCAAACTGGACGAAATGTACGATTCACTTTCCAATGTTACCCAGGATCAAGCCAGTGACTATATCAA
>DASQZK010000563.1:0-2858 GCA_035638735.1 Bacteroidales bacterium | reverse complement strand
GTTGGCAGAACGACAACGGAGTGTCTTTGCTCGCGTCTTTGGCTACAGCGTTTTTTCGGTCATTTTCTTTCATTTTGCCGTGAACATCGCGATGACCATAGGTCTTTTTCCGGTTATCGGCATCCCCCTTCCGTTCTTTAGCTACGGAGGGTCGTCCCTGTGGGCCTTTACCCTGATGCTGTTCATATTCCTCCGCCTCGATGCTGCCAGGATGGAATATATCCGCTGAGCTGATTTTTTGGCAGACCGAAGGCCGTTCAACCCTCTATTCCCATTCCTCCTCTTTTTCAAAAATCCCTATTTTTTCCTATCTTTGTGCTCCTTTCAGAAATTTCACCGATTAAAATCATAATGCATGAAGTATAAAGCCTATTCCTTACGAAATTATCGAAATATTCCTCAAATTCATCGATTGAGTAAGGAACAGATGATGGAGATAGATGTTGTAGGTCGCGTGTTTCCTTTCAGGACGAATAATTACGTGGTGGATGAATTGATAGACTGGGATAATTTTGAAGAGGACCCGTTTTTTATACTTAATTTTCCCCGGAAAGACATGCTCAGCCCGGAGCAGTTTGACAATATAAGACATTTGGTTGAGTCAGGAGCTTCCAGCGGAGATATTGCCAGGGAAGTCAGCAGGGTACGTTTGCAGCTTAACCCACACCCCGCAGGCCAGATGGAACACAATGTCCCCGAGTTTAAGGGCGAAAAGATGATGGGGATTCAGCATAAGTACCGCGAAACAATGCTTTTTTTTCCGACCCAGGGTCAGACATGTCATGCATATTGTACATTCTGTTTCCGCTGGCCTCAGTTTAGCGGCATGGATAACTTCAAGTTTGCCATGAAACAGGCTGACCTGCTGGTTAGTTACCTTGAAGCAAACCCGGCTATTACCGATCTTCTGATCACGGGGGGCGATCCGATGACCATGAGCGCATCTAATCTGTCAAAATATATTGAGGCCATACTCCGGTCAAAATCACACAACCTGGCTTCAATCCGAATTGGTACGAAGTCATTATCATTCTGGCCCTACCGGTACCTCACTGATAAGGATTCGGACGATCTTATGGATGTGTTCGAACGCATTACCTCGGCCGGATATAACCTGGCCCTCATGGCTCACGTTAATCACCCGAGGGAATTGTCGACCGATGCCGTGAAACAGGCCATTAAACGAATCCGCAGTACAGGGGCCGTGATACGGTCGCAATCGCCCCTGTTGAAACACATCAACGACAGGGCCGAATTATGGTCCCGGATGTGGCGAAGGCAGGTGGAAATGGGTATGATACCCTATTACATGTTCATGGCCAGGGATACCGGCGCACAGGAATATTTTGGCGTTCCCCTGGTTGATGCGTGGAAGATATACCGGAAGGCTGTCTCGTCGGTCAGCGGTCTGGCTCGAACCGTAAGGGGGCCGAGCATGTCGGCAAGTCCTGGTAAAGTACAAGTGGTAGGTGTTGCCGACATAAGAGGCGAAAAAGTATTCGTACTGAATTTCCTGCAGGGCAGGAACCCTGCATGGGTTGGCCGACCGTTTTTTGCCCGCTTCAGCGAAGAGGCAGCCTGGCTCGACGATCTTGAACCGATCGAGGGTGAGGAAGAATTCTTTTATGAAGAGGAATTCAGGGATATGTTGAACAGGTCGGACAAATACGAAGAAATTCGCCGGCTCGACATGTATAAAACAACGGCCTGACCTCAATAACATCCGTAATCACCTTTGTGTTTAACAGCGTAAATTTATTTCGACACTGGATAATGTAAGTGTAAAAAGGGAAACAGGATTGTAACGAAAAAATGGCACGCCGGTATCAGGCTGCTTCAAACGGGCATCCTGTTTTTATGCCATATTTTTCTCCGACAAACTCACGGATGTCGGCAAAAAACTGCGTGAATTCATTATTCAATTCTTCTTCTTCCTTCCTCAGCACATCAATGGCATAATCGGTAAACTCGGGCAGTGAGGTGCGACTCGACATACGGTGAAGAACACTCTCGATACCTTCGATAGTAGAATAGGATTGCAGCCAGTTGTTCCTGATGAAATTCGGGAACCAGTTCCTGATCCCCTGAGGAAAGACCTCGTAGTGTTTCCTGAGAAGGTTGTGCACCTCGCCTATAAAGTCAGGCAGGGTAATGTCGCTGTAATTCATCCAGTTACGCGAAAGAAAATAGTCGTAAAAAATATCAATGACAATCCCTGCATACTTCCGGTATTGAGCCTCTACACGTCTTTTACTTTGTTTCACCAGGGGATGGCTGTCTGTGTAAAAATCAATCTGGCGGTGAAGCAATATGCCATTGCGGATGTCTTCAGGGTATTTCATATAATCCCTTCCCTTGACATAATCCCCCATAAAATTACCCACAAGCATTTTCTCGTGATTGCCGGAGAGATATATGTGGGAAAGGAAATTCATTTCACGACTTTAAAGTGTATATACAGATAACATCAATTTTCATGAAAAGTTACAAAAAAAACATGAATTTTCCTAGTTATTATGCGGGTTTACAGATTTTACAGCCCTCTGTTTTTTAGCGATTTTCGACCGGTAATTGCTCATCGTTTTATGACCTCCTGATTATCGGCTTCTTTTTTCGACCGGAAAGATAATTGCTGCCGGGTATGTTTTTTAATAGATTTTTATTGTCTTAAATCTTTCTCAAATTTGTTAGTCTCTCTGATCGAAATATTTAACTAATAACTAAATACTTGACTTATGTCCAAAAAAAATGTCATTATTATTGGTGCGGCAGGACGAGATTTTCACAATTTCAACACCTATTTCCGCGACAATGAAGATTATCATGTAGTTGCCTTCACCGCTGCACAGATACCAGAT
>DASQZK010000562.1:0-2158 GCA_035638735.1 Bacteroidales bacterium | reverse complement strand
GCCGATACCGAGAAAGTGAAACTGTATTTTACCGAGTCGTTTACATTCCGGGTACTGGAACCTAATGCAGTGGTCATCATTTCATAAATGAGAGTGATATATCCGGGCACCTGGTCCGGACGTAGTTAATGAGTAATAATTAGCTTTTCTCTGAGGTTTATTTGCAAAGACAGGCCGCCGGAAATCGTGAAGATCCCGACGGCCTGTTTTCTTTTTAGTGTGACCGCCTGATACGAGGCAGGCACTGGCAGGCTGCTGCCATACTACTGAACCGTAAGGCTTCCTTTCATGCCGGCCTGGAAATGGCCCGGGAAAGTGCAAACATAAGTATACGTTCCCTTTTCTTTCGGAGCAGTGAATTCAACGGTGTCAGACTCCCCGGCACCCAGAAGTTTCGTTTTTACAATAATATCATCCGACCATGAGTCATCTATATACTCGTTAGACGGGTAGGCCAGACCATCGCTCACAAAGGCCGAAGGATCGGCGTCTTTCTTTAACAACACAAAATTATGCGACATCTGCGCTTTGGGCAGGTTGCTCACCGTAGTTAGGGTAAGCCGGATCTTCTGCCCGGGACTGGCCGTAATCTCCTCAACGGAATATCTCATCTTGTCAAGCCCTTTGATATTTACTTCTTTTACCTGTTGACCATAACCGGTGTATGAAAGGGCCATAAATAACCCGGAAAAGATCATCAGAAGATAATGTCTGGTTTTCATAATACTGGATTTTATGTGACTGAAAGATATTGGAATCAATACAGACGAGGAACACATCGCCTGTTTACCGGCCAGCTCCGAAAAGGGCCTGGCCGGCAGGTTCGTGTTCAATAAAACGGAACAGTTGTTCACGTTAACTAAAAAGCTATCTGTCTTATATTCTCATTTACAACAAACCGGGAAGGCTTAGTGTTTATAGGTGCCCATATATTCTGCCTTTTCCAGTACATTATTTTTTATGGCTTCGTAGAAATCGTCATGATTTCCTGCTGATTCCGGGGCCAGCTTTTTTTTCAGGGCAAAGATCCTGAAGAAATACCGGTGTGTCTCTCCTTTTGGCGGGCAGGGTCCGCCGTATCCGTATTTCCCGAAATCATTTTTTCCATGAATGGCCCCGTTGTCAAGTTTCTTGGCCACCGGTACAATCGTTTCCAGCTCTGTCTCACCGGCCGGAATATTATAAAGTATCCAGTGGGTATAGGTGCCGCCCGGTGCGTCAGGGTCTTCAAGAATCAACGCAAAGGTTACGGTGTTCTTCGGGGCTTCATCCCATCGCAATGCGGGGGAAATATTGTCGCCGTCACATGTGAAAATGGCGGGTATGCCTGTGCCGTATTCAAACGAGCGTGATGTGAGATTAAATGCCATATCACTCAATTTTAAATGGTTAATAAATGGATCCTAACAAGGAAACAAAATCGTGCCAGAGTTTTTGTGGTGGTAACGATTCGTTGTTATCGCCGTAGCGTTAAGATGAGATATTTACAATTTCAGTTGACCTTCATCTTATGGACCATCCTGGTATTTTTAGGGCCGAAATTTCCCTTGTAAATCCGCAAATCCTACAAATTCAGTAGATTAAGTAAGATTCGTACATGATTCGGAGTGGGTATTTAATATTTAGACTAAATATATATTAAGCTTTATTGATATTTAAATAACAGTATAATTGCCTGTTTTTATATCTTCACATCAAATTTTAACCTCATAAAATAGTTGATGTATGAAAAAAATCGGTTTATTGCTTATGGCAGGAATGTTCGTTGCTTTCACTTCCTGCAAGAAAGATGAAGAGACTTCGGTATACAAAAATGGTACTTACAAAGCTGAGGAGTCAGCATTTTCACATGGATGGAAAGCTTTCATGGAAGCTGAAATCAGTGGTGACAAGCTCGTTAGTGTTAATTTCGACTATGCAGATTCTACAGGTAACCTGAAATCTGAAACTACGGCTGATACCTACCCCATGAATCCACATCCCTCATCCTGGCTGCCGGAATACGAAACACAGCTGATGAATACGGTGATAGTACCTGAATACACAGAAATTGACGGTGTTAGCGGTGCTACAGGTGGTATGCACAGTGCAAACGGCCTTATGGAAGCTGTGCTGAAAGCAGCAAAAGATGGTGATACCAGCACACAGATTGTTGTAA
>DASQZK010000561.1:0-5910 GCA_035638735.1 Bacteroidales bacterium | reverse complement strand
GTATCGGAAGGACCGGAAATAGAGGACGACTGGCATGTTTTTTCAGCACTCAATTTCCCGCCCGAACACCCGGCGCGTGATATGCAGGATACATTTTTCATTGAAAAAGATCCGGATATACTTTTACGTACACACACCTCTTCCATCCAGGTAAGAGTAATGGAAAACAGCACGCCTCCCATCAGGGAGGTCAGTCCGGGACGCGTCTTCAGAAACGAGGCTATATCAGCCAGGGCCCATTGTATCTTTCACCAGATAGAAGGCATGTATATTGATAAAAATGTATCATTCGCCGATCTGAAACAAACCTTGTTATATTTTGCCAAAGAGATGTTTGGTGAACAAACAAAGATCAGGCTAAGGCCTTCTTTCTTTCCGTTCACAGAACCTTCGGCCGAAATGGATGTATCGTGTAACCTGTGCGGTGGTAAGGGATGCAACGTCTGTAAATATACAGGCTGGCTCGAAGTACTTGGTTGTGGAATGATGGATCCGAACGTACTGGAATACAACAATATTGACAGCAATGTCTATACCGGTTTTGCGTTTGGTATGGGTATTGAACGCATTGCCATGTTAAAATTCCAGGTCCGCGATCTTCGCCTGTATTTCGAAAATGATATCAGGTTTTTACGGCAGTTTTCGGGATCCATATTGTAATCCCGAAAACGAATATTTACCGTAATCCTGTTCAGCAGATATGTAAACCATCTGCCTGAAGTGTCTGTTATTGATCAGATGATCCTGACTTCATATTCCAAATCCATCGATTCACGATAGTTAGCGCTTACACCGCAATAGCGTTCCTTCGACAGGTCAACGGCTTTTTGAAGTTTATCCATTGACAGGCCCTTTCCTGAAAATTCGTAAATAACTTTCATATTGTCGAAATGCTTGGGATGTTCCTCGGTGAGATTGCCCTCGACACGAATGTTCAATGAATCAAATTCAACCCTCATCTTACCAAGAATTGAAACCACATCCATTCCGGTACATCCTCCCAATGCCAAAAGCATAAATGGTTTAGGCCTTGGACCCATATTTTTTCCACCATGATCGGGCGAAGCATCCAGGTATACTTTATGACCGTTTATATCGGCTTCGAACGACATTTCACTTAACCATGACAACGAGATTGATTCTTTCATTTTGTAATTTTTTATATCCATTAACTTTTCACGGCAAATTTAGTTATTAAATAGATTTTCCACTAATTTTGTCCATAGGCAAGCCAATCATTAAACATGAAAAATATCCAGTCGCTGCATTGTCAGAATGAATGTCTGGTGAGATCCCATATACTTTTCCGCCATTTGAACGAGGAGGAATTAGCCAGGCTGCAAGTAGAAAAACACGCAGAGTTTCATCGCCGGGGGAGTACTTTATACCAGGAAGGTAATCGTATAAATGGTTTTTATTGCATTGAAAAAGGGATCATAAAAGTCTATAAGACCGGCATTGACGGAAAAGAACAGATTATCCGTTTTGCCAGGAAAGGTGATATTATCGGGTTCCGATCGGTATTGAGTAAAGAATTGGCCTGTACAACGGCCGAAGTTATCGAAGATGCTGTAACATGCTATATTCCAGGTGATACCCTCATTTATATGGTAAAAAATAATGGTAATTTTTCCATTGAACTAATGCAGCTCACTTGTAAAGAACTTGGGGAAGCAAATGAATATATTACCGACATTGCACAAAAAACCGTTCGGGAACGACTGGCCGAAATACTTATACACCTGGTCGACGAATTTGGTTTGGATGAAAACAATGTTCTTCAGATCACGCTCACACGCGAAGAACTTGCCAACATTGTAGGTACAGCTACAGAATCGGTCATCCGTCTGCTTTCCGAGTTTAAGCAAGATAAACTTATTGAACTGAACGGCCGTAAGATCAAAGTATTAGACATTCCAAGCTTAATGAAAGTAGGAAATGTTTTTAATAATCATTAGTCAGAGTCGGTAAATAAAGTCCAGGTGTCTGGATCAAAATGTTCGGGAACAGGGCCTGTTCTATTCTAAACGGGAGGGTGCAAAAATTTTAATCCGCAGTATACGAATGTATAATAGGAATTAAAATTTTTGTAACAACGCAGTTATCGGACATTATGGACAGACACTCGTTATTCTATTCTTTGGTTCATCACAATGTAACCAACCATACCAATGATAACCAGCAGGGCACTTAGTCCCAATCCTGTATTTTTAACAATACCCTGACTGATATTAACAACAAGAATAACTACGCCGGCAAGCATAATAATTACGCCCAGGAATTTTAAAGCTTCTTTCATGACGACTGAATTTATGATGATGTAAATCCGTAACAGCTTGTCAAATGAAATCTTTATCTACCCACCTGAGTCACTAAATCTACCAGCTATTTAATCGGCAGTAATCAAAACAATGAGTCCTGCCTGTCAATAAACTTGCCAAGATGTTTGTATGCATTCGGTGTAGCTTCCCGGCCCCGTGGTGTTCTGCTTATATAACCTTCTTTTATCAGGAAAGGTTCATAGACTTCCTCAATAGTACCGGCATCCTCACCGACGGCTGTAGCGATGGTGGTAAGCCCTACCGGTCCGCCTTTGAACTTATCAATAATAGTATTGAGTATCTTATTATCCATCTCATCCAGTCCTGATTTGTCAATATTCAATGCTTCGAGGGCATATTTTGTAATAGGCAGGTCAATTTGTCCATTGCCTTTTACCTGCGCAAAGTCGCGCACCCGTCGCAAAAGTGCATTAGCAATCCTGGGTGTTCCCCTGCTTCGTGATGCAATTTCATCGGCTGCATCGGTGTCAATATTCACATTAAGTATTCTGGCCGACCTTTTAACGATTTTATGCAACGTAGCATGATCGTAGTATTCCAGCAATGACTTAATGCTAAAACGGGCCCTTAGCGGGCTTGTAAGCAATCCTGAACGTGTGGTAGCACCTATGAGTGTAAACGGATTCAGTTTAATTTGTACCGATCGTGCACTCGGACCTTTGTCGATAAGAATATCGATAGTATAATCTTCCATAGCCGAGTAGAGGTATTCTTCAACAACGGGTGAAAGGCGGTGTATCTCATCAATAAACAGAACGTCACCCTTTTCGAGGCCGGTCAACAGGCCGGCAAGATCCCCGGGTTTGTCAAGCACCGGACCAGAGGTCAGTTTAAGATTAACATTCATTTCGTTGGCAATAATATTAGCCAGGGTCGTTTTACCCAAGCCCGGAGGCCCATGCAACAAGACGTGATCCAGAGCCTCATCCCTGAGCCTGGCGGCCTTTACAAATATCTTCAGGTTTTCGACAATTTTGCCCTGTCCGCTGAAATCGGAAAATTCCAATGGTCTAAGCTTAATTTCAAGCTCCCGGTCAGTTTCAGAAAAACCGCTGTTTCTTATTTCAAATTCCTCACTCATCCGCTGTTGTATCTGCCATAGTAATCGTTATCCTTTTCAGACCATTATTTGATCATTTTAACTGACCCTTCGGGCAAATTAATTTTCTGCCCGTTAATTCTGTATTCGACGTTGCTTTTATAGGTGATAGTCATAATCAGGTTTCCTGCCTCATCGTATTTCTTCCAATTCCTCTCTCTCAGCCCTCTTTCATAATAACGTTCTTCTTTGATATTACCGTCGGGAAAATAGAATTTTTGTTTACCATCAGCCAGTCCCTGGTTAAATTCACCTTCAAATTCGAGAGTTCCATCACCATAATAATATTTCCAGTCCCCGGTTCTGAGTCCTGTCTGGTAATTTCCTACTTCTTTGTGGTCGTTAACAAAATGAATCCAATCTCCTTCTTTCTCTCCATTGATGTAATTTCCCTTTGAAATCACATTACCGGTGCTGTCATATTCAACCATCTCACCATCTTCGCGTCCGTTGAAATAACTTTCTCTCCGCAAGGTATCGCCATCGGAGTAATACCACATCCAGATACCATCGGGTAAACCGCGCAAATAAGAACCTTCCTGTTCTTTCTTTCCGTCTTTGTAAAAAAAAGTCCATTCCCCGTTTCTCTGGTTTTTCACGTAACGTCCAATTGCCCGTACTTCTCCGGTGAGATAAAAATTTTTCCAGGCCCCTTCCCTACTCCCTGTTTCATCGACAATGCCTTCCGATACCACGTCCCCTTGCTGATCGAAAATCTTGGCATTGATAACATGCCCTTCTGCATCGTAATACCGGTGTATACCTACCGGTACGCTATCGCGATAACTTCCGGCAAAAATTAGATTTCCTTTATCATCAAACTTACGCTTAACATTCAGTTCTTCCTGAAGTATATCATCCTTATTGTCTTCAACAATCTTACCCTTGTCATACCTCAGAACAAGTACCAGGTTTCCTTTGGGGCCATATTCTTTATACAATCCGTCGAGCTGGTTGTCGATGTAATTCATCTCTTTATAGATGCGCCCGTCATTATAAAAAACCTTCCAGTCACCCTGCTTTAATCCTTTTGAATCTTCCCGGTTAATCCGTTCCCTGTTAATAAGATAATTATTATGGTATTCAAGTAATGTGATTACATCTCCCTCTTTATCATATTCTCTTGCAGGACCTTCCCTTTTACCGTTGGTGTACATAACTTCTTCTTTCAGAGCGCCGTTGTCAAAATAATAATACGAACGTCCTTCTTTTTTATCGTTAACATACAATTCTTTGCTTTGTACAACAGGAGTTAACGAATTGGCATATCCGTAAGAAAAGCTGTAGCCGTTTTTTTTGCCGTATTTATAGTTAATACGCTGTACCACTTCACCCGACTGGTTATAAAAAGTCCATGTACTGTCAAGCTCATAATTCCTCCGAAGACCTTCCGATTTGATAATACCCGAAACATAATATGTTTTCCAGAATCCATCCGGTTTACCATCTTTCATGGTTCCTTCACTGGAAACCTGTCCGTTAGGATAATAAAATTTAGCGTACCCGTTTTCGACATCCTGTGCCCTTACGTTCAGTACACCGGTAAGAATACAAATACCAAGCAGTATTCTTTTCATTGTAATACCTCAAATTATTTAAAGTGCCAAAAAACCTATAATCCAAGTGAAGCAGAAATATCAAGCATTCTTCTTATAGGCTTCTCCGCCTTAATTCGTGTCTCCTCATCCAAAGTTACTTCAGGAATTTCAAATTTCAATGTATTATACAATTTCTTAAGCGTAATCAGTTTCATGAACTTACAATCATTGCATGCGCAGGTGGAATCTTTTGGTGGCGCCGGTATATAAGTTTTATCAGGATTCATCTTTCTCATCTGATGAATTATTCCCGATTCTGTAGCCACTATATATGTATTTCCAGTGTCATTCCTGGTAAAATTGAGCAGAGAAGCAGTAGATCCAATATGGTCGGCTACGATAAGCACAGGTTTTTCACACTCAGGATGAGCGATGATTTTAGCTTCCGGGTACTCACTCTTAAGGTCCAGGATCCTTTCCAGCGAAAACTCTTCGTGCACATGACAGGCGCCATCCCATATTACCATATCACTCCTGCCTGTCAACGATTTGATATAATTACCCAGGTTCCTGTCTGGTGCGAAAAGTATCTTTTCACTTTCAGGCAAACTGTTAACAATTTCAAGAGCATTTGAAGACGTACAGATAATATCTGTAAGAGCCTTTATTTCAGCCGTTGTATTCACATAGGAAATAACGGTATAACCGGGATACTTATTTTTGAATTCTTCAAAAGCATCAGCCGGAGCAGAATCAGCCAGTGAACAGCCTGCATTGGTATCGGGTATGAGGACTTTTTTCCTGGGTGAAAGAATTTTTGCCGTCTCAGCCATGAAATGCACACCGGCAAACAAAATAATGTCGGCATCGGTTTTTGCGGCCTGTTGGGATAGAGCAAGGCTGTCCCCGACAAAATCAGCAATATCCTGAA
>DASQZK010000560.1:0-16019 GCA_035638735.1 Bacteroidales bacterium | reverse complement strand
AGGAGCCGACGAAAGCCAGTCGCCGGGTACCACCGGCCCGCCAGTAATAAGGACGACTACTGTATTTGGATTGACGTTCATGATTTCGCTGATGACTTCATCCTGCTTGTAAGGCAGGCCGAGCCCGGCCTTGTCGCCACCTTCGCTGTCCAGACCGAAGTCGTGGTTCAAACCGCCGATGAAAAGGACAACGTCGGCTCCGGAGGCTGCTTTTTTGGCCTCATCGAGCCATTTCTGGTCCACCTGGTCGAGTGACGGATCGTACCGGTTATTTTTCCCTTTCACATATTTATATCCCGGGGCGTATACTATTTCGGCCTTATCGCCAACCAGGTTTTTAATACCTTCCAGCGGAGTGATCTCATATTTGGCTTTAATGATGGTACTGCCCCCGCCATGAGCATGTTTCCTGGTGGCATTATCGCCGATTACGGCAATCTTCTTTGTATGGGTAAGATCGAGAGGCAGTGTATTCGACTGGTTTTTGAGAAGCACAATCGCTTCTTCTGCAATTTTTTCCGAGACCCTGCGGCGTTCCGGGGTGGCAAGTTTTGCTGCCATACCAGTGGTGTCGTATTCGGGACGGTTGAACATGTTCAGTTCAGACATCACATAAAGGATACGTCTTACTTTATCGTCCACCACCGAGCTGTCTATTTTACCTGCTTTTATGGAGTCGAGCAGCGGCTGTGCCATATAATACTGGTCAAACGGTTTGTTGGTGCCCATCTCGATGTCGCAGCCGTTTTCAGCCGCACCGGTGGTGCTGTGAACAGCATCCCAGTCGGAGATAACCACACCTTTGAAGCCCCATTCATCTTTAAGGATGTCGTGGAGGAGATAACTGTTCTCACAACAGAAATCGCCCCTGAATTTATTATAAGCGCCCATTACCGCCAGGGCACCGCCTTCTTTTACAGCCGCTTCGAAGCCGGGATAATAAATTTCCCTCAGAGCCCTTTCGCCGGCTTCAACATTAATACTGTTGCGGTCTTTTTCCTGGTTGTTGAGAATATAATGTTTGACACACGATGCCATCCCTTCTTTCTGGACTGCTTTGATGATATTGGGAGCAAACTGGGTCACAAGGTAGGGGTCTTCGCTCAGATATTCCCAGTTCCTGCCGTTGAGGGGTGTCCGGTGGATGTTGATGCCCGGTGCCAGGGTGATGAATTTATTACGGATAACGGCTTCTTCACCGTAGGCTTTCCCAAACTCGGTGGCCAGTACCGGGTTCCATGTTGAAGCAAGCGCGGTCAGACTCGGGAAATAGGCTGTTGAGTCATTCTTCCATTTTGCCGAACCCCAGTCTGAAGGATTATTTTCCTCACGTATACCTGCAGGTCCGTCAGATAAGGTAAATCCTGGAATTCCCAGGCGTTCCACCGGAGGCGTGGTGAAATAGGTGTTCCCGTGGATCATTGATATTTTTTCTTTCAGCGTCAGTTGCGACAGCAGCTTGTCTGTTTGTTCTTCCTGTTTGTCTTTTTTTGCACACGAGACCAACAGGGCTGCCATGACAGGCAGGATAAGAAGTCTTTTCATAGTTATCTTAATGATTATGATGATTTTGGATTATCTGCGAATGTAACAATAATTTTTTTTAGGTAGAACTTTTGTATCTTGCTTCACCATAAATTCCAACCTCTAAACTTCAACCCTTCATGAAAACCCTTTTTACTGCAATTGTCCTCGTTTCAATGTTTTTACAAATCGGATATTCTCAGGATGTACTGGTAGAAGCAGAAAGCTTTGATCACAAAGGCGGCTGGCTTGTCGATCCCCAGTTTGTTGAACAGATGGGGTCTCCTTACCTTCTTGCCCACGGTCTTGGAGAACCTGTTGCCAATGCCTCCACGGAGATAGAAATACCTGAAAATGGTAACTATACGGTTTGGGTACGCAGTAAAAACTGGGTTCCGGGAGACTGGGAGGCGCCCGGGCGGTTTGTAATAATGGTTAATGGTAAGGAGACTAGAAAGGAGCTGGGCACCGTGGAAGGATGGAACTGGGAAAAGGCCGGGGAGGTATCCTTGCGTGCCGGCCGGGCAAAACTGGAGTTAAAGGACCTTACCGGTTTTGACGGAAGATGTGACGCCATATTCCTCACTACAGGAAATGCCATACCACCCTCCGGTATGGACGAATTGAAAAAATGGCGCAGGAAGATGGCTGATCAGTCGGCAGTGCCTGCAACGGAAAAGAATTTTGACCTGGTGGTGATTGGTGGTGGTATTGCAGGTTGTGCAGCTGCCATTGCGGCTGCAGAACAGGGGCTCGAGGTGGCTCTTATCCACGACAGGCCGGTATTGGGAGGTAATGCCAGCAGCGAGATACGTGTGCATACCCTTGGCATATACGGTTATTTTGAGCGGATACTGAAAAAGATCGATACCGAGCATTACCCTAACGGTTCTCCCAAAGCATTGGAGGCCGATGAGAAACGGATGGAAAACGTGCGGTCGTATCCCAACATACACCTCTTTATGAATTACCGCGCTTACGATGCAATTACAGAAGACAACCGGATTGTTTCTGTCGATGCAAAGGAAACATCTTCGGGTGACAGGTTTAGGTTTAATGCGCCCCTGTTTGCAGACTGTACAGGTGACGGTTGGATCGGCTACTGGTCCGGGGCAGAATATATGTACGGTCGCGAAAGTAAGTCCGCGTATGACGAAGGCTGGGAAAGTTTTGGTGATCTATGGAGTCCTGTTGACCCCGACGACAAGGTTATGGGAGCTTCTGTTTTATGGAGATCGTACAATGCCGGGGCCAAATACAATTTCCCGGAGGTGCCGTGGGCATTAAGCGTTGCCGGTAATTATTCAGCTGCAAACGGGGAATGGATGTGGGAGTTTTCCCGCAATGACCTGAGCCAGGTCTACAATGCAGAGACGATACGAGATCACATGTTACGAGCTATATATGGTTCATTTTACAACCAGAAGCAAAAGTGCGGCACAGAGAACCTCAAACTGGAATGGGTGTCGTACCTGGTTGGGAAACGTGAATCCCGGCGACTGAAAGGCGATTACATATTTACGTTCCAGGATGTAAGACAACACCGGAATTTTGATGATGCCGTGGTCATGGAAAAACGGGATATCGATGTCCATTTCCAGGACCGGATTGTGGATAGGGGTAAACCGGATTTTCTCTCAACTGCACTTTATTACAATACAGAACAGTATTATGTGCCTTACCGCTGTTTGTACTCGGTGAATATCACTAATTTGTTTATGGCCGGCCGTTGTTTCAGTTGCTCGCATATCGGACTTGGCGGTCCCAGGGTGATGCGCACAACAGGCCAAATGGGAGCAGCCGCAGGCTTCGCCGCTGCAGTGTGCCATGAGCACTCAGCCACACCCCGTGATGTATATTCCCGGTACCTTGATGAATATATGGCCCTGATTAAAAATCAACAGTAATTCACTTTAAAGATCAGCAGTAATCCACCATGTATCGGTGATGTTCGTTTCTACCAACTACAAAAAAATTGCCACCATGAGATCTCTCCTCACGTTATTGTTCAGCTCGTCGCTGTTACTTTCCACACTCCATGCACAGAAGTTTGAACACCTGGCTGATACGCCACCGATGGGCTGGAACAGCTGGAACTATTTCAACTGCGATGGCATCAATGAGAATGTTATTAAAGAAGTGGCTGATGCCATGGTCTCGAGCGGGATGCGTGATGCCGGGTATGCATATATCGTTATGGACGACTGCTGGCAGACAGGAAGAGATGCCGGCGGTACCATTATTGCCGATCCTGATAAATTCCCGTCGGGGATGAAAGCTCTGGCCGATTATATCCACAGCAAAGGACTGAAATTTGGCCTGTATTCCGATGCAGGAAGGCAAACCTGCCAGAAACGGCCTGGAAGCAGGGGGTATGAGTACCAGGATGCAAGGACTTATGCTTCGTGGGGAGTTGACTATCTAAAGTATGACTGGTGTAATACCGGGGATCAGAACCCCGTGGAATCGTATACCCTCATGCGCGATGCTCTATACCAGGCAGGCCGTCCCGTCGTATTCAGTATATGCGAATGGGGCCTGGGCAAACCATGGTTATGGGCTTCAGATGTGGGACATTTATGGCGCACAACAGGTGATATCCGGAATAACTGGACACAACCGGATGCAAAGGAAGGAAAAGTATGGGGCGGAGGCGTCCTCATCATTCTTGATATGCAGCAGGGACTTGAACAGTTTGCCGGCCCGGGACACTGGAATGACCCGGACATGCTCGAGATTGGTAATGGGGTACTGACACCTGCTGAGGAACGTGCTCATTTCAGCCTGTGGTGCATGTTGGCGGCACCACTGATGGCTGGGAATGACCTGCGCACTATGAACGACTTGACCCGTAGTATACTGACCAACCCCGGCGCTATTACTATTGACCAGGACCCCCTGGGAAAACAGGGCTTTAAACTGAAAGATGAAGGACTCTTCGAAATCTGGAAAAAAGAACTCGACGGGGGTAATTATGCCTTCTGCTTCCTGAACAGGGGAGAAGAAGCATTGGATTATGTTATTCACTGGAAAGACCTGGATATTACTAATGGTTATACCGTCGAGAATATCTGGTACAATGAAAACGAAACCAATACCGACGGGACTTTGTCCATCAGGATCCATCCACACGATGTCGTATTACTCCGGTTAACCAGGTAAAACTTCCTGTGTACTTTCGCCTTGACTTCCGTTCTTTAAGCCTGCTGAATTATGTAATATTTACACACTCAATGTGTAAAATTTACACAAATCACATCTTTTTCCTACCTGGAAGCTGAGAAACAGGAATAGTGGAAGATCTCCGGCCTAAAAGGATGGCGAATCCGGCTTAAAGGTATGCGTATTCCTGTTTCAGGATACAGCAACGTGAATCCTTACCTTAATACCGGTTGACAAACCGGCACCCGACGCCGGAAATTAAAGTTTTGTATTGCAGCTATAACCTGATGGCTACAATGGTGGGGGGTTGAACTGTTTCTTTCTGAGGTGAATTTTTACGTGAATTTTTTCTGCAGTTGGACAAATTTGCAGTTTTAAAACGTGTGTTCAAGCGAGTGTTCAACCGGAAATTGCTGTACAAAGGATTGGATGCATGGTTTTGTAACATAAATAATTACAGTCATTTATACTTTGCAAAATTACTTCATTTATCCAGGTGCGTTAAAAAACGTTAAATGGTGGTGATTTTGTGTCGTGCGAAGGGAAATTTGCAGGCGTGGTACATTATTTGTTTTTATTGGTAACAATCAAAAAGAGGATAAAAACATGAAAAAGATAGCGATAATTCTCACGATGCTTTTGATGGCTGTTGCAACGGTACCTTCGGTATATGCCGGTCCGTCGCAGGATAAGAAAGCAGCACGTGAGGCAAAGAAAAAAGTCAGGCGCGACAAGCTTGAGCAGCAGTATCAGCAGACGGCCAGTCTGGTTGACAGTAAAAGCTTTGTTCTTGAGGCCGATTGGTTGAGCAACCAGTATGGCAGCAGGGTTCCTGTAACACCTAATCTGAATTTTATCAAGGTTGATTCTTCGGATGTTGTTCTTCAGGTAGGGTCCAATTACGGTGCAGGATATAACGGTGTGGGCGGAATAACAGCTGAAGGCCGGCTTACATCGTGGAAGGTTCACCGGAACGATAAAAAACTGACTTACCATGTACAGGCTAATGTGATGACCAGTATTGGCGTTTATGATATTAGCCTGACAGTAGGTTCCGATGGCCATGCTTATGCCACCATTACCGGAATGAGGAGGGGACAGCTGAACTATACAGGTACGTTAGTTCCTATTGATCAGTCGCATGCCTACAAAGGGCAGACGAGTTACTGATCGTAAAAGCGGCTATGGATGAGACGTCTTTGTTTCCCATAGCGAATAGCCGGGACATGCATTGAGGGGTTCGTAGTGTTTATATTGAACCGTGGGTTATGCACGCCTGTTTTATTAGCAGGCGGAAAACCCACGGTTTTTTATATCGGGCTTCCGGGGAGAATAAATCGATAAAATATTTAGCATCGAACCTAATTTCATTTATTTTTGAGAAAGATTATCAAGACCCAAAACCAACACATGGGGAAAACTATCATAGAAAAGATTCTGGCAGAGCATAGTGGCCAGGCTGAGGTTAAACCCGGTCAGATCGTAGATGTAGAGATCGATGCCAGGGTAGCCAGGGATTTTGGCGGGGCCAACGTTGTTAAACATATCAACGATCACCACCTGGGCATTGATGATGTTTCCAGGACATTTTTCACATTCGACTGTAATCCCACCGGGTCTGACCAGAAATATGCTGCCAATCAGCATATTTGCCGGATATTTGCGCGTCGTCATGGCATAAAGGTTTATGATATAGACAAGGGAATTGGCACGCACATCCTTATTGAGGACGGATTGGCCTGGCCTGGCTCGACGGCTGTATCGACCGATTCACATGCCAATATTCTCGGGGCCATCGGTTCCTTCGGACAAGGAATGGGTGACAAGGACATAGCTGCTGCCTGGAGCAAAGGAAGTATTTGGTTTAAGGTTCCTGCTTCGGTTAAACTGGTGCTGAAAGGAAAATTTGACAAGCCATTAACGGCGAAGGATATTGCACTCAATCTCCTGGCCAACTTTGGTCCCGATACATTATTGGGCTATGCTGTTGAAGTAAGTGGTGATGATGTAGAGCAGCTTACCCTTGACGACCGTATTACCATTTCATCGATGGCAACGGAAATGGGTGCCATCATTCTGTTTTTCCCTCCTAATCGCGAAGTTATGCGGTATTGTGAGTCAAGAACCGGGAAACCCGTTGAAACGGTTTCGGCCGATGAAGATGCAGAATATGCGTTTGTGAAGGAATTGAATGTTGAAACGTTCAAGCCCATGGTTTCGCGGCCGGGGAACCCCGGTAATGCTGTAAAAGTCGGGGAACTTGTAAAAATACCCGTCGATTCTGTATTTATTGGCAGTTGTACAAACGGACGGATCACCGATATGCGGTCGGCAGCTGAAGTGCTGCGAGGCCGGAAAGTAGCTCCCGGCGTTGTATTAAAAATTGTGCCTTCCACCGACCTTGTCTGGCAAAGATGCCTGGATGAAGGGCTGATCGATATTTTCAAAGAATCAGGTGCCATGGTTTCAAATGCCGGATGTGCCGGATGTGCTGCCGGACAGGTAGGGCAAAACGGTCCCGGAGAGGTGAGCGTCAGCACAGGTAACCGGAATTTCCCCGGTAAACAGGGGCAGGGCGAGGTGTATCTCGCTTCACCGGCCATTGCTGCCGCTTCGGCTATTTCCGGGTTTATCACCACGCCCGACGCTATTCCCGACAAGCCCCTTGTCCGTGAAAAAGATGAGCGTTGGCAGGAAAAAGTCGCAACCCAAAAAGACAATAAGGCCGGGAATGTCCATGATAAACCCACTGCTCTTAAGGGGCGTGCCTGGTATATCCATAAAGACCATATCGATACAGATATGATTTATCACAACAGCCATCTTACCGTTACCGATCAGGATGAGATGGGCAACTATGCTTTTGGCAACCTCGAAGGGTATCGGGATTTTTCCAGACAGGCATCCAAAGGCGATATCATTTTTACAGGTAAGAATTTCGGGGCCGGCAGTTCCCGCCAACAGGCTGTCGATTGTTTTATATCGCTTGGTATTCAGGCTATCGTGGCCGAATCGTTCGGGGCCATTTATGAACGGAATGCCATAAACGCCGGTTTTCCCCTGCTCGTCGCGCCCGGTATTGCAGATCTTAACCTTGAGGATGGTGACGAGGTAACGATACATCTGGAAAGCGGTGAGATTAAAAATCTCACAAAAAATAAACACCTGAAAGCCACGCCCTTTTCTGAAGTCCAGATGGAGATCTACCAGAATGGCGGACTTTTTTAATTTGAATGCTAACCCTAAAATCTGAATTATGAAGTTAATTATTCCTGAAGGCTACAAGTCTGTTCTCGATTTAAAACAGACTGAAAAAGCGATTAAACTGGTTAAGGATACCTTTGAGATATCCCTTGCCTCGGAACTGCGTTTGAGGAGGGTTTCTGCCCCGTTATTCGTTCTGAGAGGAACCGGTATAAATGATGATTTGAATGGTATTGAACGGCCGGTTTCTTTCCAGATAAAGGATATGGGTAATCAGACAGCTGAAATTGTTCACTCACTTGCAAAATGGAAGCGTATGATGCTGCGCGATTACGACATACGGCTTGGTTATGGCATATACACCGATATGAATGCCCTCAGGCCCGATGAGGAACTCGATAACCTCCATTCGATATATGTAGATCAGTGGGACTGGGAAAAGGCCATCAACCATGAGGATCGCACTCTCGGCTATTTGAAATGGACCGTTGAAGGGATCTATGATGTTATCAAGCGGGTGGAATTCCAGATTTACGAGTATTATCCGGAGATTGAACCTGTCCTTCCCGACAAGATCACCTTCATCCATTCTGAAGATCTTTTAGAGATGTATCCTGATCTGCCGCCAAGAGAAAGGGAGAACCGTGTAGCTGAGCAATTTGGTGCCGTGTTTATTATTGGTATCGGGGGGTACCTTGCCGATGGCAAGCCTCACGATGGACGGGCACCGGATTATGACGACTGGACAACCTCTACCGATGATAAACATGCCGGTCTCAACGGTGATATCATTGTATGGAATCCGGTGTTGAAGATGGCCTTCGAACTGTCGTCCATGGGCATACGTGTCGATAAGGAAGCTCTGAAACAACAGCTTATCCTGCACAAATGCGAAGACCGGTCGGAATTGCTGTTCCATCGCCGGTTACTCAATGACGAACTTCCCGAATCTATTGGGGGAGGCATCGGACAGTCACGACTTTGCATGTTTCTGCTTCGAAAAGCACATATTGGCGAAATTCAGTCCAGCATCTGGCCGGGCGAGATGGTGGCCCATTGTAAGAAGAGTAATATTATTTTGATCTGACCCTCGACTCCGCTCGGGTACCATTCCCGGCTCCGCTCGGGTACCGGACGTTCGAATGGTTGCTGGTTTCAGTGATTGGATGTTTGGATGCAAGCCGGTCTCAGTAATTGGATGTTTGGATGCAAGCCGGTGGCTGAGCGGAGCCGAAGCCCCCGGTATTCACCCAAGGATTAAAATAATCCCCAATACTTATAAGGATTCAATCCTAAACTTATTACTTTTGTGCCCGTCTTCAGGTAAGCTTTTCGAACATTCTGATGCGACATGGCTTATTTTCAGGGAGATGAATTATACAAACCATGTAATTTCATTCTTGCACTAATACTGAAACAGGAATTAAAATGAGTATACATCCCAACACCGTTATCCATCCTGATGCCGTTATCGGGGACAATGTCACTATTGGTCCTTTTTCATATATTGAAGAGAACGTCGAGATAGGGGATAATACGTGGGTTGGTCCGAATGTCTCGATCATGAATGGCGCCAGGATAGGTAAAAATTGCCAGGTGCACCCTGGTGCGGTGATTGCGGGCATTCCGCAGGATCTTAAATTCGTTGGTGAGGTTACAACTGCCGAGATCGGGGACCATACTATTATAAGGGAAGGTGTAACCGTGAACAGGGGAACCAGTTCGAAGGGAAGGACTGTAATTGGCCGAAATTGTTTACTTATGGCATACGCCCATGTGGGTCATGATTGTGCCATTGGAAATAGCGTCATTATAGGGAACAGCACCGGCGTGGCGGGTGAGGTCATCATAGACGATTATGCGATTATTAGCGGACTGTGCGGCATTCACCAGTTCAGTACCATCGGGGCCCACTCGTTTATCAGCGGACTCAGTAAAGTGCAGAAGGATGTGCCACCATACGTGAAAGTAGCACGGGATCCGATTTCTTATGCCGGACTCAATGTGGTCGGCTTAAAACGCAGGGGATTTACCTCTGAACTAATCAGCACTATTCATGACATTTACCGGATTATTTTTCAATCGGGAAAAATAACGTCCCAGGCGTTAAATTATATTGAAGAAAACGTTGAGGCCGGTCCGGAAAGGGATGAGATCATCCGTTTCGTAAGAGCCTCAGAACGTGGTATTATAAAGGGCTATAAGGGAAATGGTAAAAATGGGGAAGAGGTCGATTGAGGAAAAAGCGGAGAGCATAGGGTAGGGAGGTATTCGTTAATCAGTCGGGCGGAGGAGACGGAAAACGGGAAACGGGAAACGGTAATCCCGTTCCGCTAAGAGCTTCACGGGACACGGTCGGTAATAAGAAATCCCGTTATGCCCCTATAGCTATCGAGGGCTAAACAACCTTCCACCTCCACGTGAGCTTCGGTGGACGAAGGAAACAAATATGAAACTATCTCAAACCATCCTCAAACCACCCAACCCCGCCTATTCCGCTTCCATCTTCATCCAATTCACCAATCCCTTCGCGTTTAATATGTCGTTGAGTTTGCCGGGCAATGGTGCGAAGCTGAACGATTTATCGCCAACCACGACCATTCCGCGATCGGTATCAATAGATATCAACATGCCGGGTTGCCAGTATTCCACGACTTCAGGAAGGACAAGAAGCAAAAGGCCCTGGTTGATGGCCGACCGGTAAAAAATGCGGTTTACCGATTTGGCGATCACAGCCTTCACACCTGCATGAGCCAGTCCTACCGCCGGGTGTTCCCGCGAACTGCCGCAGCCGAAATTTTCACCAGCGAGGATAATATCGCCCGGACTCACACGCGGAGCAAAATTGGGATCAAAGCCTGCAAACAGGTGGGGAGCAATAGCTTCTGCATCAGTGCTCAGGATATTATAGGTAAGGTTGCCGGCGAACATCTGGTCGGTATTCAGATTATCCACATCGCTATAATTCCAGATATTTCCTGATTTCCTGTTTTCAGATGGGGAAATGGATAGTGTTGAAGACTGATCTGCCTTATAAGGGTACGTACCGGTGGATGTTCTGGCAGACGGGTTTGTAATGATACCATTAAGGGCTGACCAGGCAACAGTAGCAGGAGAGGCCAGGTAAATGGAAGTGTTCGGATTTCCCATCCGACCTTTGAAATTACGGTTAGCTGTGGAGATCACAGTGATGCCGTCAGCGGGAATACCCTGGCCCGTACCGAGGCAGGGCCCGCAACTGGAGCTGAGAACATTGGCGCCTGAACGGATGAAGGTTTCAATGAGTCCTTCCCGAACGGCCTGTAGATATATTTCTTGCGAGGCCGGGATGATAAGTAACTGAAAATCATCAGCAACTACTTTGTCTTTAAGAATGGCCGCGGCGATGCGGAGGTCCTCTATTCTCCCGTTGGTGCAGGTTCCAACCAGTCCCTGTTGTACCGGTGTACCTGTTACTTCAGTTACAGCCTTTATATTGTCAACATGATGAGGTGCGGCTACCAGCGGCATGATTTCTCCGAGATCGATATCAATTTCTTTTGCATAGCCGGCATTTTCGTCTGCCCATATCCCGTCTTTAACCGTTTTTTCACCGATGAAATCAGCCAGGATACTGTCGGGCGGGAAAACAGCATTTTTGGCGCCCATTTCCGACGCCAGGTTAGCGATGGTCATCCTGTCGGCGATGGAGAGTGTACGTACCCCTTCGCCATGGTATTCGATGGACATATAGTTTGCTCCTGCAGATCCCAGCATGCCGATGATCCAGAGGGAAAGGTCCTTTGCGTATACCCCTTCTGGAAGTTGGCCGGTAAGATTGATCTTTATGCTTTCGGGAACCTTGAACCAGGTCTCCCCGCTTTTCCAGATACCGGCGGTCTCCGTACGGTCGATGCCGGCAGCCAGGGCGTTAAAGGCTCCGGCAGTGCAGGTGTGACTGTCACTGCCTACAACGATCATCCCGGGTCGGGCATGGTATGACATGATCTGGTGACAGATTCCACGCCCGGCATCATAAAACTTTTCTATATCATTTTCCCTGGCAAACGCCCTGACAGACTGGTAATCGTTGGCCAGCTTTGCACTGGTAGGAGGAGCATTGTGATCCAGTACGATAAGCAGGGAATTGGGATTAGCCGGCTTCCTGCCGTTCATTTTTTCAAATGTTTTCCTTATACTGACTGTATTATCATGCGATAAAACGATGTCCGGCTTTCGGAAAACAATGGTTCCGGCTGTGGCCCCAAGGATTTTTTCTGCAAATGTTTTGCCCATGTTTTTTTTTGCAAGGTTGAAAATTTCCCGGTTTGTTTACGAAAACCATAAGATGTTTTGCAATAGGCGGACTACTTTTTTTTCAAAACTATTGATTCGTACCTGGTCTACCCTATAAACTAACCTTCCAAATGTTACTGCTTGGACGTATTCATAACGAAAACTTCGCTGAAAACAAATTCACTGATTAAATTCGGAAGGTTATACCAACAGTGTCTGGAATTTCACAACCATAATACTAATATAAAAGTGCACCTATACGGGATGAATTTTGGGTGTGATCCATCTGAACTCAAGGTTACCATTCGAGGTACAGAGTATCCTATCGACACCTTGTAGTCAAAGTATGCCACGATTATCATTCCGGATATGACCGGGCCTTTCAAGGATAAGAGAATCGTGGAAAGAAATGGTCTTGCAAGTAAATACAATAAAAGGGGGTATCCAATCGTCTCCCGTCGTTGTAGGTTCGGGAATGATTATTCGTAATTTTTTAAGGGGAACACAGATGACACGGATTTGGAGGATTAACACGGATTTGATCCATTTAAAATTACGGATTGAGCATTCGAATGGAGATTAAACAAATCTGTGAAGATCCGTTGCATCAGTTGCATCCGTGTTCCTCTTGCCTTTGTCTGCACTATTTAGTACGGGAGACGATTGGATACCCCATATACAATAAATATTTTGTGTATAAGTACATAGTTGATTATTAAGCTGTTTGGTGCCTGGCTTTTTGATCTGCCGGTTCTTCATGTATGTCTTTTCGGGGATGTTTTTTTCTTATAGTCGAGGTATAGGAGCATGGCAAGAATAGTCAACATACCGGTCATAAAAACCGGGACCATAAAAATATCCTGCTGAGAGACCAGGGAACCCACCACAGCCGATCCGGCTGAAATAATTCCGGCCATTACAGCGTATGCTTTCGCCTTGTAATACCACGCAAACGGGAAGAAATGGGCACCTGTTATAATGGCAAGCGCCATGGGCATATCTGCCGGGTTCTTATAGAAAGCAATAAAAATGAAAGGAAAATAGAAGAGTTGTGAAAAATTAAGCCATAGGCCTAATGAGTTGAGCGGATTATTTTCAACAGACCATTTCGTCTTTAAGAGCATTGAGAAGATCCAGGCCAGTGGCATCATGGGGCCGACGGCGAAAAAGGTGAAGAAGGCAGCTTGTTTGGATGAATCGGGGTTCAGCCATATCAGGCCGATGAGGGCCCAGCAGATAGCTGCAGCCATAATGAAGTTAATGCCGTTTTTGGTGGCTATTGAAAGTTCTGTACGGGATTCAGTGAGGTTCCGGGTGGCACTACTGGGCATGGTGGTCAGCTGTTATATTGTTTCGGATGGCAAAACTAAAATGAATTAGCGATATCACAAACTGTTTATGAGCATAAAGTATTAAATATGCTGATTCAGATTTTCACAACTCTATTTTCGCTGGCCGAGGCGTACACGGTTTCCTGGACCATAAGACTTTTCACATAGTTTTCACCATTTGGTTCGAAGGCGGCTCCCGAGATCAACTTTTGGATAAAATGCCGCTGGGTGAAATAAACGCAATCGCCCGAAAATTCAACATTTTCGTGTTTATAATCATGTTGTTTTTCGGGTTTACCGAGGGCTTGAACTGTAATTCGTGCGTCGCCGTACAGCCGGATGAAACCACCGGTACCTTCAGCCAGGAACTCACCGAAAGTATATCTTGGAGAAGGGTAGTTGGGCTCATTATAACGGTTTGCATCCCAGTAGCCGATGGTGCCGTTTTCAAACCGGAACATGATATTTGCCGCATCTTCTCCCTTTATTACGGGGTTTACTTTTCTGAGGATGAAAAACAATGGTGTTTTTGCCACAAACAGACGTTTTATGATCTTCACATCCCAACACGTCAGGATGGGGATATTGCTTACAGTCTGGCAACCCGTGGGATCATCATCGAGTACGACAATGCTCTTTTTCCCGGCCAGGTTGAAAGATGGAAGATCCTGGTTGTATTCCGGTGGCAGGCCGGCAATGGTGGTTTCATACTCTAACGTCATAATACAATCATTTTCTTCGCAGCAGGCAGACCCAGTCTTTTTCGTTCGAAGAAGGCGCCTTTCCGGTTGAGACAAGCTTACCGCCGGTGACAGAATCGACACTGCCTTTTAGAAGTTTGCCGCCCTGGCATGGGTCGTACCATGAGACGGCATAGTTTTCGTTGTCACCATCAAGATTTAAGGTGCAAGCCCCCCCGGATGGAATATAAATGGCATATATTTCACCTGGGTTGGCAAAACAGTATCCTGAATTCACGAGGTTGTCCGAATTTTTCATTTCAGTAAAAGGCAGGTAGGTCTTGAAAAAATCGAGGGCATAACGTGTCTGGTCCCATAGTTTTTCGCGCGATCTCCAGTTTTCGCAATTGAGGTCATTATCATGAAAGCGGTATCCGAAATACCATTCCACGCCGGCACCACCGGCCATCAGGTTACCCCATAACACTTCGTTCCTGATGGTATCATGATCAGGATCGACGTCATCGGGCAGAGCCCCTTTCCAGGCCGGACCTATTTCGTCGAGGCTTACCACCCAGTTGTGATCCGAATCGGCAGACAGGTTAAGCCATTTGAGGGTTTGTGAGTGGGAATGAGCCGGGTTACCTGCCTGGATGGACGGACCGTCAATATCGGGAAAGCCCAGGTATGGCCTGATAAGTTTATCACGGGATGGATCGCCCGCCATCGTGTGTACAACAACCGGGTGGTTATAAGGATCGGTTTTTCTGAGATAGGAGGCCATCTTTTTAGTGTCTTGGGCAGTCTGGCCATAAGGAGACCAGTTGGTTGGCCCGTGTTCTTCACCCAGGTTCCAGACAACGGCATTGTGATGGGCAAACCTGGCAACGAGCTCCCGCAGATAGAGTTTTCGCTGAACATCGAGATAACCGGCATCAAGAAGACATTCGTTTTCCGTTTCCTGTAACACCACGTGCATCATGATGCCCAGGCTGTCCATGTGGGTAAAGACCTTTTCCCACTGATCCAGTTTAGAACAGTCGAAGCGGTAACGTTCATTGCGGCGGGTATAAGGCCATACATCGTCGCCATCGCCAAGGATGTTCATGGTCAGGAAATAGACCGAGTTTACGCCTTCTGAAGCGAGGTAATTCAGTCCCCCAATAATTCCTTTTCCTTTGCCGTTCTGCCATTGCGGATCGCCTTCACGCCAGTCTTTTACATGGGCCTGGTAGGCATGTAACCCCAGGTTGGGGGCACTTTCACCTTTGCGGCTTTGCCTGTTCCCGCCATACCAGGTACCGTCAAAACCTGCATAACCCAGGAAATTTTCGGGACTATCGGCGCCGCCCTTCAGGAAAAATTCACCATTGCCGGCGTGCCTGAAGTAATGGCCGCCGGTGTATTTAAGCCTTCCTTTGCTTCTGAAATCACGACCTGTTTTGTCGCCCTGATTAATATGGAAGCTGCCGGTGGTACCATCGGGTGCGATAGCCTGGCCGGTGACGGTATCTGCTGCAATGGCCAGGTTATTCGCTGTTTGAAAGGAAATCGAATATTCCCATTTACCCATGGTGTCGGGAGCAAAATTTACGTTCCAGGTATTCCCGGCGGTACTGCTAGTTTCGGCAGCCTTGCCGTCTGCGGCAAAATAACCGGGCACGGTATAGTGTCTTTCCCCATTCCGGAACGTGGCGGTTAGTCGATAGTCCAGGAAGGGATTGGGATTCCCCTGTTCAGATGTCTCCGGACCATGGATGACCAGGGTGACCTTATGCCATACTTTGAGGTCACCGGTAACCGTAACGGGTTTTTCACGATTACATGATAAGAGTGTTACAAA
>DASQZK010000559.1:0-2536 GCA_035638735.1 Bacteroidales bacterium | reverse complement strand
GGCAAATTTCAATATCTCGTTCAACAAGAGCCGCATCGATGACCTGGGTGATGTCAACAGCTTCCTCCAGTCGTCGGAGTGGAACTCTGATGTGGGAGCCGATTACCTTGTAGAAGTGGGCCAGCCGGTCGGCATTATATGGGGCTTTGCGACCGACGGATTTTACGCAGTCGACGATTTCAACTACGACCCGGTTACCGGGGAATACACCCTTAAGGAGGGCGTACCGGATAATTCTTCGATCACCTTCGCCGGTTTCGGCCCGGGCGCATTGAAGTTTAAAAACCTGGCCGACCCGGTGGACGAGGATGGCGTGCCTGTCCCCGACGGTAACCAGGTTACCTTCGATGCCGACAGGACGATCATTGGCAACGCCAACCCGAAACACATCGGCGGATTCAACCTTTCGATGTATTACAAACATTTCGATGCCAGCATCTTCCTCAACTGGGTCTATGGAAACGATATTTACAATGCCAACAAGATCGAATTCACCAGCGAGTACAGGAAATATACCAATATGCTCGGGGTAATGTCCATGGATGACCGCTGGCGTACCATCGATGAAAACGGCGTTGTGGTGACCGATCCCGATCAGCTGGCAGCCTTAAATGCCAGTGCCACCATCTGGGCCCCGCCACAGGGGAGATACCTGTTGCATTCATGGGCCATTGAAGACGGGTCGTTCCTGAGGATCAACAATGTGACCGTTGGTTACAGTCTACCTGAAAAATTCCTCAGGAAGACCTTCATAAAAAGCCTCCGGATTTATGCCACGGGCAATAATCTGTTCACTTTTACGAAATATTCGGGCTACGACCCGGAAGTGAACACCCGGACAAGCACTTTCCTGACTCCCGGCGTCGATTACTCAGCTTATCCGAGGAGCAGGATGTATTTAGCCGGTCTTAACGTAAAATTCTAAAATGATCCAAGCTATGAATAAAAGATCTCTTCATACCCCCCGTTTAAGGCCGATACTGTTAATGGCGTTCCTTTTTTTAACCATGCCGTCATGTGACGATTATTTCGATATTAAGCCGGTATCGGTTTACTCAACCGAGAGCGTATTTGAAACAGTCGATTTTGCCAGGCAGGCTATCCTTGGTGTTTACCAGATCATGACGGAAGATCCTGGCTATTCGAAACGGCTGAACATGTATTATACCGTGGACACCGATCTTGAACGATGCAGCGGCGATTATCTGGATAACGGGAGAAGGGACATCGCCAGGTATGCTGCCAATTCCGGGAATTCCGAACTCGATAAACCCTGGATCAACCTGTACGTCGGGATCAACAACGCCAATATCTGCATAAAGCATATCCCGGAGAGCCCTGTCTACCAGAGCGGAAACGAAAATGACATCAGGGCTATGGACCGTATGCTGGGTGAAGCCCGTACCCTTCGCGCACTGTACTACTTTGAACTTATAAGGAACTGGGGTGATGTGCCTTTCAGGACCGAACCGACCGGTGCCGATGAAAACCTCTTCCTGCCCAAAACCGACCGGGATGAAATCTACGATTTCCTGATCAACGACCTGCTGGAAGCCCAGGACCTTGTGCCCTGGCGGTCGGAAGTTCCGTCGGATGAACGCATCACCAGGGGTGCTGTAAAAGGGCTGATTGCCCGGATGGCCCTCTTCCGTGGCGGCTATTCCCTGAGGAAAGACGGCGGAAACCAGCGCAGGGACGATTACCTGAAATACTACCAGATAGCCAGGGACCAGTGCCTCGAAATAATGCAAAGCGGTGAACACATGCTGAATACTTCCTTTGAAGATATTTTCAGGACGCATTGCAAACGGGAACTCGACACCAAATACGGTGAAAGTATGTGGGAAGTCGGACTCGGTATTTACCGCAGCGGCGAGGTCGGTTATTACGTCGGAAACCGCAGTGATGCCAACTCCCGTTATGGCAAAGCCGACGCCGGCATTAATGCATTGCCCACCTATTACCTGTCGTTCGACAGTCTCGACACGCGGCGGGATGTAACCGTTGCCCTTTACCAGATCGATGATCAAAACCTCAGGCTAATCCGTGCCTTTGCCGACATTAACATTGCCAAATGGCGGCGCGAATGGATCGAACCAATCTTCCCCGGAAGTGATAAATACAACGGGGTGAACTGGGTTCTACTGCGATATTCCGATATCCTGCTAATGTTCGCAGAAGCTGAAAATGAACTCAATAACGGGCCTACACCTGAAGCCATCGAAGCATTTTCGAAAGTAAGAACCCGCGCTTTTGCCGGTAATAGCGACAAAATGCCGCCAATCCCTGCCGATTACCAGGGCTTCTTCAATGAACTCGTACAGGAAAGAGCCTGGGAATTCGGGGGGGAAGGTATCCGGAAATACGACCTTATCAGGTGGAACCTCCTGGGGCCGGCCCTTGAAAAGATGCGTGAAGATCTCGGCAAACTGATGAACGGTGAACCCCCATACGATAATGTACCCCGGAAACTTGTGTGGCGAAATCAGGATGAAGAATACCAGGTTCTGAATATGAACTACATCATGGATTCAGT
>DASQZK010000558.1:0-3308 GCA_035638735.1 Bacteroidales bacterium | reverse complement strand
GAAGGAAGTCCATCGGTAAGCCCTTGTTTCGGGCGATAGGTGCAGTTCATCGTCGCAAAACCCGCAACAATCGGTTCAACCAGCGCAAAATCCACCGCACCGCATATGACGACATCAGCCATTCCCTGTTCCAGAAGCATCGCCCCTATGATCATAGACGTAACACCGGTGGCACAGGCCGTAACCGTTGTTGTTATCGGGCCGGTCGCCCCGGTTAAAATGGATATTTTTCCACCCACCATGTTAATACAAGAGTTGGGATTGGTATAGGGTGGCGGTAACTTACCTTTGGAAACCATGTAGCGATCCGCATTCAGCAGCGAGTCCTGACCACCCACCGCCGAGCTGAAAGTAACGCCGACTCTGGGTCCTAAACCGGGGGTAATTTCTATACCACTGGCCAGGAGGGCGCGATGTGCCACCAGCATGGCATATTTGAAGATCGGTGAGGGCCATAAAGCCAGAGCACGGGGGCTTAAAAAACTGTATGTAGAGGTGTCAATATCATCCACCTGTCCGGCAATGAGCGCAGGAAAATCTTCTGCGACGGGAAAGCGGGTTAGCTTCCTAATTCCGCTTTCTCCTTTTAGTGCTCGATTCCATTGAGTTCCCAAGTCCGTACCCAGTGCTGATACCGCATCATATCCGACGACGACTGCTTTTTTCATTCGAATTCGTGTAATGTGCTAAATTTTAAATGTTAAGAATATTACGATCGAATCATAATACTCAAAGACAATACTATATAAAACAATAAAAATAAAAGGCGCCTGAAAAGTAAATTTCATTCCTTCCCAAACACCTTTGAACAAAGAACACCGTCTACCAGGGGATAAAGTGATAGAGTTTGGCAAACATTTCATAGACTTCAATCCAACCCTGAAGATCCTTTGTCGAACGAATATGCGCCCGCTTGTTTACCATCACCCAACTCATGTGTGCGGCCCCATCCTTACAGGTTGAGCAATCTCTGGTTTCAGATGTACAACAGCGGTGCATGGTTTTAAGATCGGATGCCCACCGGATAAAATGAATCAACCGTTTGGGCTTGACATCTCTATTATCCAAAGGTTCGGTGACCGAAGGGCACTCATTCCAGCCAAAAACGCGCCCGAGCATTTTCCCCGTGGTGATAATCTCGTGATAATACTTCGAGGAGATGACGGTTCTCGGATACTTATCAAGTATACTATCCATTTCTGTACGGATATCTTTCAGTTCTTCAGGTCTCCAGAAGAAGCCGTCAACACCCTCATCATTTGAAAGAAGCTGCATGTGAACCTTTAAACCGGCATCATGGATTTTTTTAACAACGCTCTCGATTTTACCGATCTGTTTAGGCGTAATGGTATAGAGGTAGTATGTATAAGGGTCCCCTTCATAATTTTTGCTGGAAACCGAAAAGGTATCTCTTCCACGAAGAATCTTCTCGTCCTCTTCATCACCCCACAAAGAGATACCAACCACCAAATCCGGAAACCTCTCTCTAGGTAGTTTAATCAATCCGTTGGTGGCACAAAAGGTTGAAAGCTGTTTATAAAACGCCTCTACACGATCCAGGTAAAGGGTGGGTTCGCCACCGATCAAGATGGCCAGGTTCACTCCCCGCTTCTTTTCCTTATCGATAAATTCTTCCCAATTTTTGATATCTTTCTCATCGTTGGCCACCATATCTTCACCGGATGAAAAAAAGAAACAACCTTTACACCTCAGATTGCATTGGTTCGTCACGTCGTAAATCGAGCTTCGGATATTAAGTTTAGATATCCTTTTATATCGTTCATACCATTCTTCGTTCAGTAATGAACTGACAGTCTTCATTAAGTATTATTCCTCTCCATCAATTTTCCAAAAATCCCGTATCCGGGTGGTGCAACAAGTTCATTGCAGAGATTTTTCCCTTTCTCATAACCCATAACCCATACGGCCAGATAGGTGTCCACATAGTCGAGCCACGCTCTAAAGGTGAGGGGGTCGGAAGCATGGCGAAACAGCCGCGCTGTTACCACAGCACTACCCGCCGCGTAATGTCTGCAATCGGAACAGTCCGTATCTGGAACGCAACAGGCAGTGTCACGGTTCCACGTCAGATCCGCCCGATACTGCCGGAAAGATCGTCCAAGCCCTATATCTTTTGAGGGGTTCATCCTGGGATATGAACATGAATAGAGATCATGAAGTCCATATTTATGGGTATGAGCAACGGCACTATACGATGAAAACAATACAGGTTCAGAATATTTTTTCATCAAATCTATAATGGTCTTTCTGGTATATAGAAGAGAGTCTGTTGTATGTTTTAGGTTCCCATCATATCCGACCGGAGCAGAAAATATGTTAAAGGTTGCCTTGCACCCATACTCTTCGAGAATCTCCACAACCTCATAAACCTCATCAATGTTATTCCTGGTAAAAGTGTAGACAAATACAGCTCTGGGGTCACCCTTGTAATTCTCTATCTGGCGATGCAACATATTTTTGGCTTTCCTGATGAGACGACTCGTCTCATCATTCCCCCAGACTGAAATATGTATCTTATAACCGATAGATTCGGGAATATATTTTAAACCATTGGTGGCAATAGTGCCCAGCGGCATTTCCTGGTAACAGATTTTACAAAGTTCCGGGACTAGAGACGGTTCGGCACCTGCAAGGACTACATAGGTAATCCCTCTCTTTTTCTCTGCCCGCATAAGTCTCCGCCATGCTTCCGGATCACGATTGTCCTGGGCATACTGTTTTTCTCCTTCGTAATAATAACATCCTTTACATCTGATGTTACATTTTCTGGTCATGTCGTAGGTGGACTCGCGCAAGAAAAAGTATTTTCGAATCTTTTCCCATCGTTCTTTTACTATTGGATCAGCCAGTATATCAGAAAATTTCCAAAACTTTTTCGACTCGCTTTTCCTTACAGTGTCCTGATTTTGCTCCTGGATAATCACTTCAAACACTCCATGTAATCCGATTATCAATAATCAACGGCATGTTATCTTAACCCCTTAATTAGTATCTCCATTGCCGTAAGATAAAAATTGCGGGTGATAACCCGACTTCTATAAATTTTACCCCGATATCAATGGGATAAATTATGCAGGTTTAGCGTTTTGAAAAAGGAATAAACAAACGAATGAGAGGTTTTGAAACGGTTTTTTAATCATTGAAAATTTCATGATGTTATTTTCTTTTCAATATATTCCCCAATATACCGTACTGTCGTCAGTTTAGGATAATCATCCTCGTCAATCCTGATACCATATTCATCCTGGAGAACAAGGGCAATCGTCGCAAGATCCATGCTGTCAATC
>DASQZK010000557.1:0-7926 GCA_035638735.1 Bacteroidales bacterium | reverse complement strand
GCTCAATTTTCGGGTTGTTTCTCCACACACGGTACTTGTTTTGCCGGCAACAGAAAGAATTTTTGAGGTATCGTTCTGGCATAGCAGACGAAAACACACGTAGTTTGGCTCTTCCCGGCAGCCTCGTGCAGCGGAAGTGGCCTGATTTTTTCATATTATAAAGAGGGATCAGGCTGGCCGCTTTACAAGGACTATCAATGGGGCACGTTGAACGGACCCGGATGACCGCAAAAATTGATAATATCAGGGCTCAACTAACATGAGCAGGCAACGCAACTGAACAAAAACTGCTTAAATCTGGTACTTTCAATGATATAGAAAGCTTTCAGAGAGCTGAAAAACCATTTTCCCGGGCTGCATAATCGAGATGTTAGTTTATTCCCGGACATGTATCGGAACAATATTCATTATTTACGTGGCAAATTCATTTAAGACATACTTGCTTAAAATACTAAAGACTCTGAAGGTCCTTTTACTTGTCATGGCCGGCCTGGTGGTTATCATTTTTCTGTTGTTCCTTTTTCCACCGGTTCAGAATTATATTGCGGGGAAAGCCGTATCCCGGCTTCAGCAAAAACTACATACCGACATAAAACTAGGTCGTGTACAGATCGTATTGCCCAACGCCGTCACCCTCCACAATCTCTATATTGAAGACCTGGACAGAGATACCCTGTTAAATGCCGGGATGATTAAGATCAATGTCGGCCTGTTCGGATTACTAAAGAAAAACCTCATAATCAGGCAGATTATCCTAAAGAATGTTACCGGTAAAATTTCAAGGACTGAAAATGACAGTTCATTTAACTTCAGCTTTATACCGCGGGCCTTTTCTTCAGGGGCATCCACACCGGCGACGGACACAACCCGCGGTTCTCCTATGAACGTTGGAATCGGTCAGGTAAAGCTTTCCGGCATTCATTTTACTTACAATGATCAGCTAACCGGTAACAAGGTCAAGGCCGGGATAGGTGATTTCTCCGTCTGGTTTAAAAAATTCAGCCTCAATCCCATGGTGTTCAATGTCAGGCGCTTCGTCTTGGTCAGGAGTTATGCCGACATCTCCCTCTCGGGAAGCAGCGCCTCTTCATCGGGCAGTGAAAGTCCTGCCATCTACCTTCAAAGAAAGTCACGGATCGGTGATGTCGGCTTTTACTATCACGACAAGGTCTCTGGACAAACCATCGATGTCAGGCATGCCGACCTTGACGTTGATCCCGACAAGGTAGATGTAAAGAATGGGGTTGTCAAACTGAAACGTATCGAGTTGCAACATGCCCTGGTGGCTGTTAAGGCAGGTACAACTGCTGCGGCTGCAAAGAAAACGTCGTCGGGCAACAATGGGCCTTTCACCTGGGATATCGCTGCCGGCAGGCTTGTGCTCAACGACAATACCTTTAATTTTGATGTTGATACAGTGGCCCGTACCCCCGGAGTGGTGAATTTTGGTCATTTGGGCCTGATGAATATGTCGGGTAATATAAATGATATTTTGGTGAACAAAGAAGGATATAAAGCAACTATCGAACGTTTCAGCCTTAGGGAGCAGTCAGGGTTTATTCTCTCCCGCCTGAGTGGCCATGCTGAAGTGTCAGACAACCACATCCTGCTTGATAATTTAACGGTAAACACACCGGGAACACATATTCAGAACAGTTCGTCTCTTCTTTTCCCATCCTTTCAGGAAATGATCAAAGGCCCCGGAAAAACAACCTTTGACATCAGGTTCACTGACAGCCGTATAAGTCCGCATGATATCCTGTATTTCAGCCCCCCGGTAAAGCAGTACCTTCCTTCTGTGGGAAAAAGCAAGGGAAGCATGAAGCTGGATACAAAAGTCAGTGGCTATATACGAAAATCCGGCACTTATTTTTCAGATATCGACATATCGCATTTACGTTTCAGGGTGGGCAACAGTCTCAGCGTGTCGTTGAAAGGCAACATTAAAGGACTACCCGAAATCAAATCGGCGCATTATGACCTCAGCCTGGACACCTTGCTGATACACCGGCAGGATCTTTTTGCGCTTTTACCTGATAGTACTGTTCCCGCTTCCCTTCATCTGCCGGAGCGTATCGGTATGGCCGGAAATTTTAAAGGCAGCATGGATCATTTTGCCACAAACATCCGTCTTGAATCTACCCAGGGAGATGTAACCGCCGATCTTAATTATAATGGAGGGAGCGGGGCTGGCAGGGAAACCTATTCAGGCAGGCTGAATGTTGCGGGCTACGATCTCGGGGCACTGCTTGCAAAGTCAGACAGCCTGGGAAAAATCAGTCTGAACGGTCGTTTCCATGGGAGCAGTAAAAAGTTTAAGGATCCCGATGCCACTTTTGATATTAATGTCAGTCGTTTCGGTGCCCTGGGCTACTCTTACCAAGACATCAAACTATCGGGTACCTTTGCAAATCATGTCTTTAATGGGAGTGCCAGCGTAAGAGATACCAACATCGTGGCTCAGTTCAATGGCAAAGCTTCATTGAAAGACACGGTGCCGGAATATGATTTTACCCTGGCCGTTGAAGGCCTCGACGCGCGCGCCCTGCACCTTACCCCAAAAGATATCAGGCTAAAAGGTACGGTTACAGCAGATTTCACGGGGGGGACTATCGACAGTATTAATGGTTCGGTTAAAGCCTATAATGCCGTGATTGTAAATAACGGCAATTTCTTTCCACTTGATTCAATTGTCCTGAAAGCTTCGAATTCACCTGAAAAAACCAGCCTGAATCTCAAATCGCAATTTATGGTAGCCAGTTACGATGGAACTGTCAGGATTAGTAAACTTCCCGGGTTGATGAAAGATTACCTGGACTATTATTTCGACATTCAACAGGATACATCAAAAATCGTAACGCATAAAGGGAATTTTGAGTTGCAGGCGAAGATCCTGAATACAGAGCCTCTGTCACAGATCTTTATGCCCGATTTGAATAACTTCATTCAGGCCGAAATAAAAGCGAGCTATGAAGGAGATAAACCATCATTTGAAATGACGGCAAATTTCCCCGAAGTAAATTATAAAGGTTATGTTGTCGATACTTTCAACGTGAATGTGACATCGAATAAGAATCAGGTTGAATGGACGGCGGGCGTTGAACATGCTTATGCGAAACCATTTGAGGTACCACCCACAAGTATTACCGGAACCATTAGCCGCGACACGATACATTGGGAGTTGACCAGTAAAGGGAACCAAAAAAAGGACCTTTATCATATAGGCGGTTTCATGCAGAGCAGGAACAAATCGTTATACCTGGGCATTGACAGCAGTAACCTTGTTTTAAATAAAAAAAGCTTTACTATCCCCCCGGCCAATTATATTAAGATTACTGATTCCGGACTCCAGAGTCACCGGTTTGTCCTTCAGTCCGGAAAACAGAAACTGGAGCTGAATCCGGGTTCCATGAACGATTCAATACGGGGTATTGTCATCAGTTTCACCCACTTCAATATTAACAATATCACAGCATTGATCTCCGGGGGAAAAGATATTTTCAGTGCCTACACCGACGGGAAGGTCATTCTTTCAAAGAATTCGACTTTCAGCTCCGACCTGGCCTTTACTGACGTGGCTTTTTTTAACAATCCGGTATTTCAAACCATAGATTTGCAGGCCGGAAAGCAACCAGGCGGAAAGCTGACTTTCTCGGCCGGATTTAGGGGTGAAAATGACAATATGAAGTTTACAGGACAAATACCTTCCGGACAAACACCGGGACCGGTTGACATAAAGGCCGATATCGGTAAGCTGGACCTGTCATCGTTTGAATCATTTTTCCCTTCACAGCTAAAATCACTTAAAGGGGACCTCTCGGGCAATCTGGCTATAAGTAATTCCCTGGCCGATCCCATGGTTTCCGGTAGCCTGTCCTTCTCCGATGTATCAGTCACCCCGGTATTTACCAATTCAACTCTTCGCCTCACGAATGACAAGATTGGTTTTGAAGGGCGCACCGTAAAGCTTTCTGATTTTACGCTCCGTGATACTGACGGGAATACCATGACACTTGATGGATCGATCGACGCTTCCCAAATTGACAATCCATTATTTCACCTTACACTGAACACCTCCAAATTTCAGTTTCTCAATACTGGAAGCGAGAGCCGGAATATGTTTTACGGGCATCTTGTTGCAGGGATCAAAGCGAGGATTAACGGTAGCATCTATAGCCCTGATGTCAACCTTGATGCAAACCTGGGCTACGACTCCCAATTCTATTTTGTAGTTCCTGAGGCAGGAGGTGCATCCATTGAGCAGCAGGGGGTTGTGGAATTTGTGCAGAAAAGGACCGATACAGCTGCCACTATTCTCACCCGTGAAGTTCATGTTGACACCACGGTCTCAACAAATATCCGAAACCTTAATCTTACTTCAAACATCAGTTTGTCGAACAGCATGAAAATGACCATAATAGTAGATCCGACAAATAATGAGGCTCTTGAAATACAAGGCTCCGGTAATCTCAGTTACGACCTGAAAGGCAGCGGGCAGATGACCCTTGCCGGAAGTTACAAGGTTGATGAAGGCAGCTACAGCCTCACTCTTTACGAGGTGCTTAAACGGAAATTTAACATAGAGAAAGGCAGTACACTAACCTGGACAGGGGATGTGTCTAATCCGCGTATTGACCTCTCAACATGGTACCCCGTAAAAACGTCTCCACAGCCCATCATCGCTCCGCAGATGACCGGCGCAAGTCAGTCTCAGAATATGCAGTATAACAGCAATATGGATTTCAAAGTCTATATGTATATACAAGGCAATCTTATGCAACCATCAATAAGTTTTGCCATCAAACAGCCACCCAGCGAACAGGATGCAAATATACAGGCACGGCTCACCCAGCTTAACAGTAACGAATCGGAGCTCAATAAGCAGGTCTTCTCACTATTGCTCTTCAATAGTTTCCTCCAGGAAAATTCGCTTTCCCAGAATTCGTTTGCCTACGACCTGAATGCCACGGCTCGAAAAGGGGTGGGAAACCTTTTGGCTCAGCAGATAAACAGGTTTTCACAGGAGTACATTCCGGGGTTCAATTTCAATGTCAATATCAATTCATACTCAGGTAATGCACCGGGGCAGGCGGGAGGCCATACCAACGTGCAGATGAATGTTAAGAAAAACCTGTTAAATAACCGGCTGTCGATACAGGTTGGCGGTAATGTTAATATACAGGATAATAATCCGAATACTACTGCCCCGGCAAATGTTAACAACCTTGCCGGTGATGTGGTTGTGGAGTATAAGCTAACGCCCGACGGGGTTTACCGGATCCAGGTCTTTAAGAAAAATGAATACGAAGATGTGCTTGACGGGCAGCTGAACAAAACAGGATTAGCTTTTATCTTTAATCGTGATTTCTATACCTTCAGTAAGCTCTTTAACCGGAAGAAAGATAAAGCAGCTGGCGGAGGAGAAGGGACAAAAAAATCTGAAAAGTGAGTCTGATAGTGCACATAAAA
Source organism: Bacteroidales bacterium (assembly GCA_035638735.1). Classification (GTDB taxonomy): domain Bacteria; phylum Bacteroidota; class Bacteroidia; order Bacteroidales; genus DASQZK01. The sequence continues at coordinate 2,457 of DASQZK010000557.1, read as the reverse complement.
AACAGCATCGAACGATTGTTTACCGGTAGTATACTCCTGGTATTATGGCTTACTGTGCTGATATTCCAGGGATGCAGCACCACGAAGTCACTCGGTAAAAACGAACTTCTGTATAAAGGCGCCGATATAAATATTACTGATAAGGGATTTCTTGAAAAGATGGGCATGAAGAATCAATTGAAAAATTATGCTAAGCCGGAACCGAATTCAGAGTTTCTTGGTGTTATCCCTTTTGGTCTCTGGTTTTATAATATGGCGGGGGATAGTGTAGCCGATAAGGGTTTCAGGCACTGGTTGAAATACAAACTCGGTGATCAGCCGGTCATTTTCAAATACTACTATGTAGAAAGATCGGAAAATGATATGCAGAATTACCTTTACAGTAAAGGATATTTCGATTCCAGAATCACAACGAAACGAGACATCTCAGGGAAGAAGATCACCATCAATTACAATGTGGAGGCAAAGCAGCAATATCTAATTAAAGATGTCTCCTATCCCTCAAAGGAGGAGGCAGAAAAAGGTGACAGCCTCATCTACCTGATCGATTCACTTCAAACCGGCAGCCTTATTAAACCAGGCAATCATTACGATTTCGATGTGTTGAAGCAGGAGCGTCAAAGAATCAATGAATACCTGCGAAACAATGGCTATTACAGCTTTGCTCCCGATTACCTGATCTTCAGACTGGATAGCAACTACGCAGCAAAAACCCTTGACATCCAGCTTGACCTTAAAAAAGATGTACCCTCCGATGTACGACGGAAATATTACCTGAAAAAAATACGCGTAAATGCCGATTATTCCCTGGAAAACAACCAACAACAGCCGGACACAATCACGAAGAACGGCTATACCTATGTTTTTCATGAGCAATTCATTCGGCCGGGTGTTTTATCCGATGCCATACTATTAAAGAAGAACCAACCGTACAGCTTCTCCGATTATAGTTCCACGCTTAATAAGATCATGGGTCTGGGTGTGTATAAGTTTGCCAATATCAGGTACGACCGTGCAGGTCAGGCTGCCGATTCGGCCTGGCTTAATGCCGACCTGTTCCTGACCAGGGACGTACCAAAGTCACTCAGGTTCGAGGTACAGGCAGTGACAAAGTCCAACGATTTTACCGGTCCCGGTGTAAACTTCAGTTACCAGGACAGGAATATTTTCCACGGTGCCGAATCGTTTAACTTAAGCCTTAACAGCAGTTTTGAAACACAGATCGCCACAAAGAACAACGGACAGAACTCCTGGCAGGCAGGCGTGAATGCGGGGTTGAAGATGCCCCGCTTCATCTTCCCGTTTATTGATATCAATAATTTTCTGGCCAAGAAATATACACCTCATACTACTATTAATGCTGGTTACAATTTCTATAACCGCACAACCTTCTTTACCATGAATTCAGCCGATTTTACGTACGGCTATAACTGGCGGGAAACCATTTCAAAGAGCCATGATTTTCAATTATTTAATCTTGAATATTCCAGGCTAAGCAACACTTCGGCATCTTTTGACAGCATATTGAATACTAATCCGCTTGTAAGGGAAAGTTTTAATGAACAGTTTATCGTCAGCCTTGGCTACACATATACCTACAATAATCAGCTCGCCGGGGAGAAGCTGTTAAATACCTTTTTCCAGTTCAGCAGTGAGCTTGCAGGAAATACAATCAATCTTTTTCAACGCATAACGTCTCAAGGTACAGCCGGAGAAAAAAATTCGAAATTTCTCGGACTGCCTTATTCACAATATTTCAGAGGCAGTGTGGATTTCCGGCTCTACCTGAACAGCCAGAAATACGACAAACTGGTAAACCGTTGGTTCCTGGGGGTTGGTATACCTTATGGCAACTCGAATACACTGCCATACAGGAGACAGTTTTACATCGGCGGGCCCAACAGCATCAGGGCTTTTCGTTACAGGTCGGTTGGCCCGGGCAGTTTCTATCCCGACAGTTCATCTGCGGGGTTTTACTTTGATCAGACCGGGGATGTTAAAGCCGAGGCCAATCTTGAATACAGGTTCACCATTTACCGCCTGGTCAAAGGTGCCTTGTTTCTTGATGCCGGAAATATCTGGCTGCTACATTCCGATCCACAAAAACCCGGTGGTCAGTTTAAATGGGACCGGCTCTTCAACGACCTGGCCATGGGTACCGGATTCGGCCTTCGATTTGATGCCTCTTTCTTTGTATTGCGACTGGACCTGGGTATCCCTTTGCGAAAACCGTGGCTGCCGGCAGGACAGAAATGGAGCATAAGGCAGTTTGATTTAACCAGTCCTGTCTGGCGGCGGAATAACTTAATTCTGAACGTAGCTATAGGTTATCCGTTCTGATTTTTACCATACCAGGGTAAACTCTTTTACCCCCAATCCCGGTGCCTTTAATTTTCCAAAAAGATTTGTTCTGCGATGTAATCCCCCAATCTCTTATTTTCTGTGTAAAACAGAAAT
>DASQZK010000556.1:0-4161 GCA_035638735.1 Bacteroidales bacterium | reverse complement strand
CGCCACCAAATCCGGAACCGGAAGAAACGGTCATCATGCGGTTGGATGCTCCTGTAAACTGATCCAGATAACCGGTAATGCTCGAGAACTTTTCAGCGTCAATTTTAAACAGTCCGTCTTTATCCCAGTACAGTTGACTGTCGTCAAAGCTATATGGCGATGAAGAAGCTACGGGTAATCCAGACAAGTCTGCATCCTCCACATTGTCAAAGCTGAGGGCAATATGGTGAGTATAGCCAAGCTTATAGTCGTATGGGTAGTGGGCCGACCAGGAGTTCCGGACACTGAATGGCATCTTCATGATGTCCTTGTGGCTGTATTTAATCTCGATGGTTTCGGAAGCCGGTTTTATCAGATTATGTCTGAAAGCATAAGAGAATACCGGGAAACTTCCCATAAGGCTTGTGTTCCTGTGAATGTCGAAATAACCACTGATCATATTGATGGCAAAATTCCAGCTCCCGCTGTAATCAAATATCATCAGGCCATCGGCATCATTGAACGACAGGTATGAAGTTATCAATGGCAGCATTTCGGCCTGGTATTGGTTCGGATAGGCATGATTATATTCACTTATAGTATATGGCTTATTAATTACACTGAGACCGTTAAACAGGTTTTCAACTATACCCGATTCACTGGTCAGCACAGGCGTATTGTTTATGGTCCAGTCAGTGGTTGACCAGGGGGTATTTGGAAATGAAGGATGATCCCAGTAAGCATGATTATCGATATAGTCAAGTGTGTTCTGAACATAAACATCCTCCGGACCGGTAAACCAGTTGGTGCCGGTTAGCGGGGCAATTACACCAAGAGGCCCGGTGAGAAAATCTTTCATCCCGGTGAGAAAATCAGACTGTACTTTGGCATAAAATTCAGTCATATCACTTACCCTCATTTTCGAGTACGAAGCAATCTCATTATAACCAACCCTGCTGATATTCCTGCTTTCCAGGGTTTCACCTTCATTGAGCCCGGTGGTACTCTGTTTCTTAAACACAAAATCATCAAACCAGAATTGCCCGGTTTTATTCATGAAACTTATGCCAACCCTCAGATAGCCGGTATTGTCCTCCGGGGCTTTGAAACTAACCTTGTATTCCCGGTATACCGTATCCAGCATGATATCAAAACCGTTATAAAATGTCCAGGGTGAATTTTCACGCTGGAATGAAATAGTGATGCCTTTGATTTCGTCTGCTTTAGCTTTTATCAAAACTTCGTATACGCTGTCTTTCTTGACAGATGCTCCCACATATTTGAATTTGGTATGCCAGTCGGCATCTGAGGTTGATGTGATAGTCACCAGGGCAGCCGAACTACCGGTAGCTGCTTCGCTGTTTATTGTTGCCGTTGCCATAGCTGTATTATGAAGCTCAACAACCCATTCATTGCCCATGCCATCTTCAAATCCATCCTTGAATAACGTGTCACCGGTTATAAGATCCTGATTCCAGGCATTTGCAAGTGCTGAAGTGGTCCCGTATTTTTCTAAAAGGAAATCATTCCAGAGGCTGTCCAGCATGTTGTTATAATATACCGGCAGAGTTCCTCCATTAGCTATAGGCCGCAGATTACCGGAATACCACATTCTGAAGAGAGTATTCTCATTGATAATTTCTACAACAGCCAGTACCGGATCATGTGCCAGAGACATACCGGTGTACGTATTCGTATGCCCCAGTAACATCTCTGCATATTCTTTTTCAAGGCTGATCATGACCGGATCAAATTGGGTAAGCCCTTTGGCATAATCACTCAGCGAGTCAGCATCTACCACGCCGTCGGAGGGTTTGAATGTACGCGAAACATTCAGGTTCATATTTACATAGATACCCTGCTTTTTCAGCTGGTAAATAAAGTAATCAAGTCGATCGAGGTTATCCAGGTTCAGGGAACGAGTTCCGTTCGTACCATAAAACAGGCTGCCATCGCTCCAGGGATTATCCATGTGGTGGAACCTGACGAGATTGATGCCATATTTTCGCATACGTCCGGCAACAACCGCCGCATCTTCCTTAGAAGGAAAAGCTCCCTGAGAAACTAAATTAACCCCAAAAAAACGGTATGGTTTGCCATTGACAATGAAGCTGCCCTGGCCATCGGTGCTGACAAAATCATCATCTGTTATGGGTCCTTCAGGAAATTGAGGTAAAAATTCCCCCAAGGTTGTGTCGTTGTAGGGAAGTGTAAAATCGAATCCATTCTGGAAAGCCTGTCCGTAAATAACCACGGAAAATAATATCCCCGCTGTCAGCAGCAAGAAAAAGCGTTTCATATCCGGTACATGTTTTAGTCAGTAGTTATAATATGGATTAAAGGTATAAAACCATCCGGATTGTGCAAATGAAAGTGGGGATATGGAGACTTTACGCCTCCAGCTGGCTTTTAAGTTTTATACCGGGTCGCTGAATGGTCCAATAGCCTCCAAAAATGAGACATTGAGTAAAATAATCATCTTATTTCATGAACCATTATCGATGTGAACACTCCCTCTCTCACCGGGGCCGGGGGTGAGGTATATTACTCCCACTCAAACGGAGTAACCTGGTAAACATAATAGTTCAACCAATTCGAAAACAGAAGATTGGCATGAGCACGCCAACGTATCACGGGCGCTTTGGTGGGATCATCACCGGGAAAATAATTTACGGGAATGTCTGTATCCAGGCCTTTCTTCAGATCCCGCTCATATTCGTTCTTCAGGGTAAGGGGATTATATTCGAGATGACCGGAAATAAAGATCTGCCGGTTATCATTTGAAACCACGATATTTGATCCGGCTTTTTCAGACCAGGCCAGCAAAGTCAGGTCAGGATGGTTTCTGAGTTCGTCCATACGATTTTCGGTATACCGGGAATGAGGCGCCGGGAATATATCATCGAAACCACGCACTAAAGAGATCTTCGGCTCAGTAATATAATGATCGAATACGCCAAATATCTTCTTCGGCAGCGGGTATTTCTCAATGCCATAATGATAGTAAAGTCCGGCCTGTGCACCCCAGCATATATGCAGGGTATTGGTAACATGCGTTTTGCTCCATTCCATCACCTCACATAACCTGTCCCAGTAATCGACCTGTTCAAAAGGCAACAACTCAACGGGTGCTCCTGTAATGATAAGCCCGTCATATTTTTTCGATGCAATCTCATCGAAGGTTTTGTAGAAGACCTCCAAATGTTCCCTTGGTGTATTCTTCGACTCGTGTTCGTCCATATACACCAGGTCCAGTTCAACCTGCAGAGAGGTATTCGAAAGATTTCTGATAAGGTCAGTCTCTGCAACTTTCTTTACCGGCATAAGATTCAACAAAGCCACTTTCAACGGGCGTATATCCTGTTGAGTGGCACGCGATTCTTCCATGATGAAGATATTCTCATTCTTCAACTCTTCAATGGCAGGGAGTCTATTTGGAACGTTTATCGGCATAATGACATCTTATCATAAAATATCCGGGTAAAAGAACAAAATTCCCCGGATGGTTAAAAGTATTTAACAAATCTTTATCATTCCGGTTCATGATAAAGCGGAAAACATAGAAGACCGGATGAATTTGGTATATATAAAAAGTGAAATAACTGTTTAAAAGGCAGATCCGATTTTATCGGTCAAAAATAGTAACAGATTTTCATTATTTCTTATTTTTATCATTAAAACTAAAACATACCAACATGGAATCAGATGGATCAGGATCAACGAATCGCAGAAAATTCATACAACTTTCAGCTGCAGGAATAGCCGGTACGCTCCTCCTGAACGGAACAAAAGCCTTTCCTGTAAATTTAACGGGGAAACAGAAAAGACTGGGCATTGCCCTGGTAGGACTGGGATACTACAGTACCGATGTCCTTGCTCCTGCCCTGCAGGAAACCAGCACAGCTTATTTAGCAGGAATTGTGACCGGCACGCCGGCCAAGGAAAAGATTTGGAAAGACCGTTACAATATCCCTGAAAAGAATATTTATAACTACGAAAATTTCGACGAAATAGTGAATAATAAGGACATCGACATTGTCTATGTCGTCCTTCCCAATTCCATGCACAAGGAATTCACCATCAGGGCGGCCAATGCCGGCAAACACGTGATATGCGAAAAACCCATGGCCTTGAATGCGCAGGAATGCCGCGAAATGATTGCTGCTTGTAAGAAACAGAACG
>DASQZK010000555.1:0-5270 GCA_035638735.1 Bacteroidales bacterium | reverse complement strand
CCATGAATTCGTACATTTTAGTACGGCGAAGAGTCACTTTCACGCCAATAGGCATGCCTTTTCTAAGCTTGAAGTTCGAGACGTCTTTGGTCGAGACGGTCTGGATCGCTTTTTGGCCGGCGATATTTGACAGTTCTTCCTGGGCAACGTCGATCAGTTTTTTATCGGCTACAGCGTCACCAACGCCGGCGTTGATCACGACTTTGACCAGGCGGGGCACCTCCATAATGGTACCATAGCTAAACTTCTTGGTTAAAGCAGGTACGATTTCTTCGTCGTACTTTGTCTTAAGGTTCGGTGTATAGTCCATTATTTAATCTCCTCTCCTGATTTTTTAGAATACCTGACAACTTTATCTTTATCGTTAAGTTTTCTTCCAATGCGTGTCGGTTTTCCACTCGATGGGTCCACGAGGTTAAGATTGGAAATATGAATAGGAGCTTCCTGTTTTGTAATGCCGCCCTGGGGGTTTTGCGCGTTAGGCCTGGCATGTTTCGATGCCATGTTCACCCCTTCCACAATGGCTCTTTCTTTGTCGCGGATGACTTCGAGAACCCTGCCCTGTTGGCCTTTGTATTCTCCTGCATTAACGATTACCTGGTCTCCCTTTTTGATATGAAATTTCCTTTGCATCTGGATTTACGTTTAATATTATAATACTTCGGGTGCCAGTGACACAATCTTCATGTACTTATCGCGCAGTTCCCTGGCAACCGGTCCGAAAATACGGGTTCCACGCATTTCGTCGACATTGTTAAGAAGAACAACGGCATTATCGTCGAAGCGAATATATGAACCATCGCCACGGCGGACTTCTTTTTTTGTACGAACGACAACGGCTTTACTAACCTGGCCCTTTTTAATTTCACCGGCAGGCACAGCGCTTTTCACACTGACGACAATTTTGTCCCCAATACTGGCGTAACGTCTTCCGGTACCACCGAGCACCCTGATGCAAAGGACTTCTTTTGCACCACTGTTATCGGCTACTAATAGTCTGCTTTCTTGCTGTATCATGGTTACTTAGCTCTTTCAATGATTTCTACTAATCTCCAGTTTTTACTTTTACTCAGCGGCCTGGTTTCCATTATTTTGACGGTATCGCCAATATTGCACTCATTTTTCTCATCATGAGCCATGAATTTGGATGTCTTGTTAACAAACTTCCCATAAATGGGGTGTTTGACCTTTGTCTTAACAGCAATAACAATTGATTTTTCCATTTTATTGCTGACAACGACACCGACGCGCTCTCTTCTTAAATTTCTTAACGTCTCCATTTGTATATATTAGCTTTTGGATTGTTCGCTTGAGTTAAGCTCTCTCTTCCGTAATTCGGTAAGGAGGCGTGCAATATTCCTTTTAGTATCCCTAAGTTTAATGGGATTATCCAGCGGTGAAACAGCATGGTTAAGTCTCATGCGAACCAGCGTCTCTTTTTCGCTTTCGATTCGTTCAAGAAGTTCTTTATCGGAAAACTCTCTGACCTCAGAATTTTTCATCTGCAACTCGTTTATTGTTGGTTAAAATCATAGTCGCGTCTAACGACAAATTTAGTTGTTACAGGAAGCTTCTGGGAACCCAGCCTGAGGGCTTCCCTGGCGATGGCAAACGGAACGCCTTCGGCTTCCATAATAATGCGGCCCGGAGTGATGGGTGCAACAAATCCTTCAGGAGCACCTTTACCTTTACCCATCCTCACTTCAGCAGGTTTCTTGGTTATGGGCTTATCGGGAAAAATTCTGATCCATATCTGACCTTCCCTTTTCATATAACGGGTAACGGCCTGACGAGCGGCTTCGATCTGCCGGCCGGTGATCCAGGCCTCTTCCAGCGACTTGATGCCGAAAGAACCAAATGCGAGCTGGTTACCACGCTGGGCATTGCCCTTCATGCGCCCTTTTTGCTGCCTTCTGAATTTAGTCTTCTTTGGTTGTAACATTGCTATATGTAAATTTCAGTTTCTTATTTCCTGCCTTTTTTCCGGAACCCGCCTTTAGGCTTCACGTTTTTTGCGCCGACATTAGGTGAAAGGTCTCTTTTACCGAAGATCTCTCCGTTACAAATCCACACTTTAATACCGATAACCCCAACTTTGGTATGGGCTTCAGCCAGAGCATAATCAATATCAGCTCTGAGAGTATGAAGCGGGATACGACCGTCTTTATAGGTTTCATTACGGGCCATTTCAGCGCCTCCGATACGTCCTGAGATCAGTACCTTAATCCCTTCGGCTCCCATCCTCATGGTTGAAGCAATAGACATTTTGATAGCCCGGCGGTACGATATCTTACCTTCGACCTGGCGGGCAATATTATTGGCTACGATGGTGGCATCGAGTTCGGGACGCTTAACCTCAAAGATATTGATCTGTACTTCCTTCTTGGTAATGTTTTTCAACTCTTCCTTCAACTTATCCACTTCCTGGCCGCCTTTACCGATAATGATACCCGGACGGGCAGTATTCACGGTAACAGTGATAAGCTTAAGGGTACGCTCAATAACGATCTTCGAGATACTGGCTTTAGCCAGGCGGGCATTCAGGTACTCGCGGATTTTTGTGTCCTCAACAAGCTTTGCCGAGTAATCTTTGCCGCCATACCAATTGGAATCCCATCCTTTGATGATCCCTAAACGATTTGATATCGGATTAACTTTCTGTCCCATCTATTAATTGTTTGTTTCAAGTTCGTTAACATTCATGCTGTCTACAACAATAGTAACATGATTTGACCTTTTCCTGATCCTGTGAGCACGTCCCTGAGGTGCAGGACGAAGCCTCTTGAGCGTACGGCCCTGATCAACAAATACTTCACGTACATAAAGATTGCTGTCCTCAATTCTGACGCCTTCATTTTTGGCCTGCCAGTTCGAAATAGCTGACAAAAGCAGTTTTTCAACGCGATTTGAAGCTTCCTTCTGGCTGAATTTGAGCACATCAAGTGCATGGTTAACCTCCATGCCGCGGATCAGATCAGTAACGAGCCGCATTTTACGGGGAGAAGTAGGACAATTCCTCAGAACAGCAAACGACCTGTTTTTCTGTTCTTCTTTTCTCTGTTCAGCTCTGTTTCTTTTTCTTGCACCCATTTTTATACTATTATCTGGATTTTATTATTTCTGCTTACCACCGTGTCCCCTGAAAATCCTGGTCGGGGCAAATTCCCCCAGTTTATGACCTACCATATTTTCAGTAATGTATACCGGGATAAATTTGTTCCCGTTGTGAACAGCAATCGTCTGTCCGACGAAGTCGGGTGAGATCACCGAACGTCTTGACCAGGTTTTGATGACCTGTTTTTTCCCGGACTGGGCCATACCAAGGACCCTATTCTCCAGCTTGTAGTCAATAAAAGGACCTTTTTTTAGTGAACGGCTCATATCTTATTATTTTTTCTTTCTACGTTCAACAATAAACTTATTGGAGGCATTCTTTTTCTTCCTGGTCATATAACCTTTGGCGATAACGCCGTTCCTCGATCTGGGATGTCCCCCTGAAGACCGGCCTTCGCCACCACCCATTGGGTGATCGACCGGGTTCATGGCAACACCTCTTACCCTCGGCCTTCTGCCAAGCCATCTTGAACGTCCGGCTTTACCGGATTTTATCAGTCCGTGGTCGGAGTTAGAAACCGCGCCAACCGTTGCACGACAGGTAATCAGCACCATTCTCATCTCGCCCGAAGGCATCTTAAGAATAGCATATTTCCCATCCCTGGAGGTAAGCTGTACTGAAGCTCCGGCACTTCTGGCAATAGCACCACCTTTACCCGGTTTCAGCTCTACATTGTGAACAATAGAGCCGAGGGGAATCTTACCCAGCGGCAGCGTGTTTCCAAGATCCGGGGCTATATCATTACCGGAAATAACCGTCTGTCCGGTCTTTAAACCATTGGGGGCCAAGATGTAACGCTTCTCACCGTCGGCATAGACCACGAGTGCAATCCTGGCTGACCTGTTCGGGTCATATTCAATGGTTTTTACCTCAGCGGAAATACCATCCTTGTCTCTTTTGAAATCAACGATCCTGTACTTTCTCTTATGACCACCACCCATATTTCTCATGGTCATTTTACCGGTATTGTTTCTTCCGCCGCTCTTTCTGACAGGGGCGAGAAGAGACTTCTCCGGCACCGAGGTGGTCACCTCGTCAAAGCTGGATATGATCTTAAACCTCTGACCTGGTGTAACAGGTTTTAATTTTCTTACTGCCATTTTATTTAGATATTGCTATAGAAATCAATAGTTTCTCCTTCAGCCAGGGTGATAACAGCCCGTTTTGAGGATACCGTCTTTCCTGAAATAACCCCGCCTTTGGTATAACGGCTCTTTAGTTTACCACCGGCAATCATGGTATTTACCGACTTTACCGTTACATTATACATCTCTTCAACAGCCTTCTTTATCTGTATCTTATTTGCTCTTTTGTCAACCAGAAAACCGTAACGATTACTGTCTTCACTCATGCTGGTGAATTTCTCCGTCACAATTGGTTTTATTAAAATATCCATGGCCTGCTATTTCTTAGTTTTTTGCGGTCTGTGACTGTAAAACATCAAGGGAACTCTCCACAAACAACAGAGTTGTTGCATTCATTATCTCGTAAGTATTTAATTCAGAGAGGGTTATAACCTTGGAGTTCTGCAAATTTCGAGACGACAAATATAAATTATTATTTCTTTCTTTTAAAACGAAAACCGACTTTTTATCGTCAACTTTCAAATTTTTCTGAATTGCTAAGAATTCTCTGGTTTTGGGTGAATCCAGGCTGAAATCCTCCACAACCACCACCTGGTTATTTTTGGCCTTATAGGACAGCGCCGATAACCTGGCAAGTTGTTTCACCTTTTTATTCAGTTTGAACCCATAACTTCTCGGGACCGGGCCAAAGACGCGTCCACCACCACGGAAGAGCGGGTTTTTGATATCCCCGAACCTGGCTGTACCGGTACCTTTTTGTTTTTTGATCTTTCTGGTACTGCCTGAAATCTCGCCTCTTTCCTTCGTTTTGTGGGTACCCTGCCTTTTGTTGGCCAAATACTGTTTCACGTCAAGATAGATGGCATGATCGTTCGGATCGATTCCGAAGACGGCCTCGTCAAGTTTAACCTTTTTTCCGGTTTCCTTACCACTTGTGCTTAATACAGCTAACTCCATTATTTCTCAATAATTAAATATGAACCATTAGATCCTGGAACGGAACCTTTTAATAATAAGAGATTGCTTTCAGGTATGATCTTCACAACCTTGAGGTTAAGAACTTTCACTCT
>DASQZK010000554.1:0-4820 GCA_035638735.1 Bacteroidales bacterium | reverse complement strand
ATCGGCCCCGAATGATGTCTCATACACATGGTCGAAACCAACCTTCCGAAGAGCCGCATTGATCAAACCATTGATATCGCGCCCTGTCTTGAGTCCGAATTCCTCAGCCACCGAAACGGCTACCGTGGGGGAATACTGGGCAACGACCTTTTTCCTGTGATCATAAAGCACCTGGTCGAGTTCTGCGTATTGTAGTCGCTCGGTCAGAGCCCCTGTAGGACAGATGATAACGCATTGTCCACAACTGATGCAATTCGAAAAGTTAAGTGGTTTATTGAAACTGGCAGCAATGACAAGATCACTCCCCCTGCGGGTGAAATCGAGTGTCGACACAGCCTGCTGCTCCTCGCACACCCTTACACAGCGACCGCACAATATGCATTTGGAAGGGTCACGAACGATGGCCAGACCCGACTTATCGATCTTAAACTTACTCTTTCGGCCCGGGATACGCCTCTCACGTATATTAAGATCTTCGGCCATTTCCTGGAGTTCACAACTGCCGTTGCGTTCACAATACAGGCAGTCGTCGGGATGATTGGAGAGCAACAACTCCACGATGGTTTTCCTGGCCTTGAGTACCCTGGGTGTATGGGTGGATATTTTCATCCATTCTTCCACCGGGTAAGAACATGAGGGAATAAGACTTTCTTTTCCTTCTACTTCAACCACACACATCCGGCAGGCCCCGGTGGGTGAAAAATCTTTCATATTACAAAGCGTTGGTACCTGGATACCATTTCTTCGCAGTGCTGTAAGGATGGTCTCCCCTTTGCGGGCCTGGATGATCCTTTTATTTACTTCAATATTGAATACCATTTCGTGACGTGTTATGGCCGTATTTAATCACAACCTCATTCTTTTTCCTGTTCCATGGACGTGAGCATGGCTACGATAATCCGGATCGATGTGTGGCTGTCGGCTGTCAGCTGTCAGCCTGTCTTTCCCTCCGCTCTATGCCCTATGCCCCACGCCCGTCCGTTCCCCTCCACAACAAACACCTCATTTATAACCGATCGCACTGAACTTGCACGAATCAAAACACAAGCCGCACCCGGTTGATTCCCTCTGTTACCGGAGGTTGTAATTATTTGTAATCAATGGCGCTGAACTTGCAAGAGTCAAAGCATATTCCGCAGCCTGTACATTTCTCCTGTACAATAAAATAAGGATGCAGCGGTGTACCGAAAACAGCATCGGACGGACATTTTTTTGCACACACCGAACAGCCGGTGCATTGCTCAACATCGATGAAATAGGTCCGTAATTCGGTACAAACGTTTGACCGGCATTTCCGGTCGAAGATGTGTTCTTCATATTCTTCCCTGAAGGATCCGAGCGTACTGAGCACCGGATTGGGAGCTTTTTGTCCCAGGCCGCATAACGAGGTGTCCTTCATTACCGAAGCGAGACTTTCGAGCTGAATGACTCCCTTGAAACGTTCCAGTGTGGCGTGCCCGTTCTCATCCTGTGGTTTGCGCGAGATACTCTCGAGTATCTCGGACATCCGGCGGGTCCCTTCGCGACATGGAATGCATTTGCCACAACTTTGTTTCTGCATGAAGTTCATGTAATATTTCACAAGGTCGATGATGCACACATCTTCGTCGATAACCACAATACCACCGCTGCCCATTATGGTTCCCGCATCACTCATTGCTTCATAGGTTACCGGGATATCAAGTTTGCCGGCAGGGAGTATACATCCGGAAGGTCCGCCGATATGAATGGCTTTCAGCGGTTTGCCGTCTCTGGTCCCACCTGCAATATTAAAAATAATGTCTTTAAGGTTGGTGCCGAGCGGAACTTCAATAAGTCCCGCTTCTTTGACCTTCCCGGATATAGCAAAAATCTTCGTTCCTGTATTGTTCACTGTACCTGTTTCACGAAACCATTTTGGTCCTTTGCCAATGATTACCGGGATATTCGACAGGGTTTCCACATTATTGATAATGGTGGGTTTTTTATGTAAACCGGTAGTTGCCGGGTAAGGCGGCTTGGACCTGGGCATACCCCGCTTACCTTCCAGGCTTCGGATAAGGGCTGTCTCTTCACCGCATACAAAGGCACCAGGGCCTTTGCGTATTGAAATACCCAGGTTAAAGCCGCTGCCAAAAATATTATGCCCCAGGAAACCATATCCGGCAGCCTGCCGTATAGCCTGCTCCAGCCGGCTTATAGCCCGGGTATATTCAGACCTTATGTAAATATAAGCCTTTGTGGCTCCAATAGCATAAGAGGCAATACATATACCCTCAATGAGAAGATGGGGGTCACCCTCCATGATAGCCCGGTCCATGAAAGCACCTGGATCACTCTCTTCTGCATTGCATACAAGATATTTCTGGTCGGCGGGGGTATGACAGGCAATTTTCCATTTTTGACCGGTGGGAAAGCCACTGCCCGACCGGCCCCTTAATCCACTTTCTTCAACAATATCACATATTTCAGTATAGGTATAATGCCGTATTGTTTTCAAAAAAGCCTTATAGCCGCCCCTGGCGATATATTCTTCAATGGAATCCGGATCGATGATACCACAACGGCTTATGATGACCCGTTTCTGTTGGCCAAAAAAAGGTATCTCATCCAGGAAAGAAACATCCTTCCATGGTTCATGGGCATCATGCCTCTGCTGCCCGATCAGGTTTTCTGACGGTATTATCAGATGAAAGACATCATCGAGCAGTGACGACACTTTTTCCGTGGTGATGTTGGCAAAAAAAAGACGGCACCGGCCCGGAAGCTGGATGCTGACCACCGGCTCAGCATTACACATTCCGAGGCTGCCTGTCATGATCACTTCAGCATCCTGTTGACGCTCTGCCAGATAGGTCTTGATCTCATCAACTGTTTTGCCTGACCCCGCAACCGTCCCTGCCGTCCCCGAACCGACCATGATCAGAGGCACGGTCAGCTTTTCACGCGAGAGCAGCTTTAAGGCCTTCTCCATGTGAGCCGTGTATTCAACCCTGTCGAGTTGCACCACTTCGGAAAGAAGCTGGTTTACCGGTATGTCTTTACTGCTGATCTCCATCACTATCATTTTCTTTGTCCTTACACATACGGATGACAGCCCTGATCCCCTTAACGTCAACCCGGTCGTAGAATGTTTCGTTTACAGAGATCACCGGCGCCTGTCCACACGCACCTATGCAGGAGAGAACCTCCAGACTGAACATTCCGTCCCTGGAGGTTTCTCCATCTCCTATCTTCAGTAATTTCTCCACCTCCCTGATTAACGTTCCCGCGCCTTCAAGATGACAACCGGTACCATGACATATCCGGATGTGATATTTTCCCGGGGGTGAGAAACGAAACTGGTTATAAAAAGTAGCCAGCCCGTATATTTTTGCTGCGGGCAACTTCAGATGAACCGACAACTCATTCACCGACTCTTCCGACAGGTAACCAAACTGATCCTGTATTTCCTGGAGTACCGGTATAAGCTTGTCCCTGCTCAGATCCGGAAATTTTAACAGTAACGCTTGTATCTCGGGCATGCGATTATAGTATTGACAGGGTATTCCCCTTTGATCATGTTTCTTATCTTGCACACTTACAGGCACGTGATTGCCTGCACACACAAATATAATTATCTTTACTGTTATTTTACGAACATTGTTATTCTAATAACAATATTTTATAACATATACCGTAATAATATCTTTTATATATTTTAATATCTGATACTTATGCCTATCTTCATTCAGGATCAACGTGGATACTAAAGGTCTATTTTTAGTGTGTTTAAATAACCGGCGGAAGTTGTCATGGATATATTTATTTAATTTACAGTGATTTACGATTATCGTTGGCTTCACTTTGAAATACAACTAAAAGGAACAGGTTAAGAATTTTATTGTTAATTTTGGAACAAAGCAATTGACCCGAATGAAGGCTGGAAAAACAGAAATAACGATTTGTCTTGGAAGTTCCTGTTTTGCAAGGGGTAACAAGCGTGCCGTGAATGTTATACAGGCGTATATCAAGCAGAATGAATTGGAGACGAAGGTGCATTTCAAAGGCAACCATTGTTTTGGAAAATGCAACAGGGGACCGGTACTCCAGGTAAACGATCATATATACGAGCAAGTAGCCATAGAGAAGTTGCCGGAGATCCTGGACCGGGAACTGGGAAGACTTAAAGAGCAAAACGTGTGACAGCATTAGTGAACATCAGCCACGACAAGTGCAAGGTATGTTATGCCTGTGTGAGGGTATGCCCTGTAAATGCCATCCAGGTGAGGACCGACCAGGTAGTGCCTGTAATTATGCCCAACCGGTGCATTGGTTGTGGAAGTTGCATCGCCGCTTGTAAACCCTGTGCCATTGAGTACCTCGATTCCACCGAGAGCACCAGGCAGTTGCTTAAGGACAAAAAAAGAAAATCGGCGGTCATCGTTGACCCGACAATAGCGGCGGAATTTCCCGACATCACCGACTACCGTAAGTTTGTCAGCATGTTGCGGGCCCTGGGATTCAGCTATGTAAACGAAGTCTCATTCGGGGCTGACCTTATCGCCGCTGCCTATTCATCCCTGATCAAAGATTTCCGGGGAAAGTATTATATAATGGCCAACGATCCGGTAGCTATCGGGTACATTGAGAAATTTCAGCCTGGACTGCTCCCCAACCTGGCTCCTCTTGTTACTCCGGCCATTGCTACGGCCAAAGTTGTGCGGGAAAAATACGGAAAGGACCTCAGTATTGTATACGTCGGTCCGCTCATCGCAACTAAAAAAGATGAGGAACGCGGCGAAGGCGATGGTAAACTCGATGCCGTGCTGACATTTGCCGAGCTCAGAGACTTGTTCAGT
>DASQZK010000553.1:0-3698 GCA_035638735.1 Bacteroidales bacterium | reverse complement strand
AATCGTCGAGCGAAGCCGTCCTGACTTTAGCTATCTCCTTACCATCAACAGGTGAAATCGAAGCATTTACCTTGCCGGCGCCGTCGGTCCATTTTGTTCCAGTGCTAATACCCGGATTTATATCCTGTATTCCCAGGCGTTGCAATACGTCCCTGGTCATTTTTTCAAATGTCTTGTCCATATCTCGAGATTTTTGTTTTTCTAAAGGTTAACAAATTTATAAAACCCATAGTTCCTACTTCATGATTAATAACATGGCATGTTGAATATCATAAAAATCGTGCACTACGGTCGGGAGTTTTTACCCGCCACAACCAATTAATGTGACCCAGCCAAAAAAAGCGGGCCGGGTTGTAAAGATATTTTGCGCAATTTTGAGTTTTATATTATCTTCGCAGACTCTCTGTTCCTTGAATGGGCAGCATGTTTGCCCGGATGGCGGAACCGGCAGCCCGTTAGGGTTGAAGAATATCGTTTTTTGATGTGGAACAAAGTAGCAACTCCATTTTTGCCCGGATGGCGGAATTGGTAGACGCGCTGGTCTCAAACACCAGTGGTAGCAATACCGTGCCGGTTCGATCCCGGCTCCGGGTACTCTAAAGCCTGCAGAATAATTCTCTGCAGGCTTTTTTTATCGTGACAATGGACCTCGTTGTTATATTCCCCCCCTCTTTTGCAACCAGGATGCAACGTTACAACCATCTCTCCGGGAGACATGAGCCCTGGCGGGCATCAATCATGTTGTAGACGACCATGAGAGTAACCTGTAATTCTAATATTACCGGACACCAGTGATTATAAAAGCACCGGCGGGTCAGTTAAGTTTTCTGCGGCGCTTCTGTTAAATCTGATAACACTGCCCGGGAAGAAGAAATAGCCGTAAAATCTGCATAATAACTTAAATGCAGATGCAGTCATCCGGATAAATTGTATATTTGCTAATCCCTGAATTTATTAACTTTCGGAAAGAGTTTGAAGGATAAACAACTTGAATTTGACAAAAGGTATTTGCAGATGGCCAGGATCTGGGCTGAAAATTCGTATTGCAAACGCCGTAAGGTTGGGGCTCTCATTGTCAAGGACAGGATGATCATATCGGACGGATATAACGGGACGCCTGCCGGCTTTGAAAACATCTGTGAAGATGAGTATTACAGGACAAAACCCTACGTACTTCATGCCGAAGCAAATGCCATCACAAAAGTTGCCAAATCAAACAATTCAAGTGAAGGTGCGACGTTATATATTACAACTTCACCGTGTATAGAGTGTTCAAAGCTTATCATCCAGTCGGGCATAAAACGGGTCGTCTTTTCGGAACTCTATACCAAAAATGAAGGATTGCGCCTTCTGGAACGGGCAAAAATTGAACTAATACATTTACAAACAGACTAAGATCAAAATTATAATGAGAAACAGGAAGTACCTTCTCCCCCTCTTATTTTCAATAATACTCATCGCAGGAATTATAATCGGAAACTGGTATGGCTCCAGGTTTGAAAGCACTGGTGCTGCCATCCATTCCTTCATGTACAAAAATAGCGGTGGGGAAAATAATGACATGACGTTTTCCCTGCTTCCCCGAACCAACAAAATAAATACGGTCCTGTCTTACATCCAGAATCAATATGTAGACACCGTCAACGTAGAGAAGCTTACTGAGGAAGCCATCCCGGCCATCGTCGACCAGCTCGATCCGCATTCCATGTACATTCCCGCAAAGGAACTGGAAAAATTCAACGAACCGCTGGTTGGTAATTTCAGTGGCATAGGCATCCAGTTTAACATGAACAATGATACCGTTGCGGTTATTAATACTATTCCCAACGGGCCGTCCGAGATTGTAGGCATTCTTCCGGGTGACAGGATTATCAAGGTTAACGACACCCTGGTGGCCGGTGTGCACATGCCGACAGATTCGGTAGTCAGCAAGCTTCGTGGTCTGAAAGGCTCCACGGTGCGGGTCTCTGTTTTGCGAAAAAAAGAGAACGACCTGCTTCAGTTTGAGATCACCCGCGACGACATTCCCTTGCATTCTGTCGACGTAGCCTATATGATGGATCCCGAAATCGGATACATAAAAATCAGCACCTTCTCACAGACCACAGCACATGAATTCTTAAAAGCGGCAACCGATCTTCATAAGCAGGGAATGAAGAAGCTAATACTCGATCTCCGCGGTAACGGCGGTGGCGTATTGAGTGCGGCCACCTCTGTCGCCGACCAGTTTCTGCCCCAGAATAAGCTTATTGTTTACACCAAGGGGAAATCCAAGGCCCGCGAGGATTATTACTCTACGGCTAATGGTATCAGTCAGGATGATGAGCTTATTATTCTCATGGATGAATATTCTGCATCGGCCAGCGAGATTCTTGCAGGGGCAATCCAGGACAATGACCGTGGCGAGATTGTAGGCCGCCGCTCATTTGGAAAAGGACTTGTCCAGGAGCAGGTCCAGTTTCGTGACGGCTCCGCCCTGAGGCTGACGATTGCACGTTATTATACGCCCACCGGCAGGTGTATACAGAAACCATATACCTCCAACAGGGAGGAGTATTATGAAGATATTCACGAACGATTCCTTAGCGGCGAACTGGAGAGTGCCGACAGCATCAAATTCGCAGATTCACTGAAATACGTCACGCCCGGGGGTAAAATCGTGTATGGCGGGGGCGGCATCATGCCCGACGTATTTGTTCCTCTCGACACAACAGGTATCAGCCCCTACTTCAACAAAGTAAGAAATCTTGGCCTCATTTACCGGTTCGCCTTCAATTATACCGACACACACCGAAGCCGTCTCGAAGAGATGAACACGGCAAACCAAATCAACGACTACCTCAACAATACGAATTTTTTCAATGAATTTGTGAAGTTTGCCGGGAAAAACGGGGTTAAACCCAACTGGAAGGACATCAGGACTTCAAAGCAGATCATTGCCACCCAGATCAAAGCCTATATTGCCAGGAACATCATCGACAACCAGGGTTTCTACCCGATCATCAGGCAGATTGACAAAACACTTCAGAAGGCCGAGTCCCTTTTCGAGAAGGAAAAGTCGTAGGTAGAGGCCTGTTCCTGCCCGCAAAGTGTGGCTCCCTCATTCAGGATAGTTCGGATCCGGGAAACTAAATTCCCGGATTTTTTTTATGCCCGTTAAACCTTCCGGGGTTTCATGTATCAAAAAGGAAACTTTAAATCTGAAGAACATGAAAAAGTATGCAATGATTATGTTAACAGTCCTGTTTACAGGGCTAATGGCTTTTGGACAGCCACAGAAGGGCATGAGAAAAGGTGGATTTGGCAATGGAAACGGATACAATAACGCCGCTATGGCCTGCCACAGGATTCCTGATCTCACCGAAGAACAATTGGAGAAGATAAGTGACCTGAGGGTTGAAATGCTGAAAGAAACGCAGCCTGTCCGTAACCAAATCAACGAACTGAAGGCGAGCTGTCACACCATGATGACCAGTGACAACCCCGACATGAACGCTATTGAAAAAAACATCGATCAGAGATCGGCACTCCAGGCCCAATTGATGAAAAGCCATGCCAGTTACAGACTGGCTATTTCGAAGACCCTTACCGATGATCAGCGGGTATTTTTTAACAGTTCGGGACCAGGCAAATGCCGGATGAGGCAGGGCGGACAGATGCGGAGAGGCTTCGGCGGACCCGGGGCATGGAATAATTGA
>DASQZK010000552.1:0-4437 GCA_035638735.1 Bacteroidales bacterium | reverse complement strand
CCGATGAATTCGAAAACGCAAAAACCCATGATATGCTATGGAACGCCGCCCAGAAAGAAATGACGGCTACGGGAAAAATGCATGGCTACATGCGCATGTACTGGGCAAAAAAAATCCTGGAATGGACAGAGTCGCCCGACAAAGCCCTGGAGTACAGCATCTATCTGAACGACAAGTATGAACTCGACGGACGTGACCCTAATGGCTATGCCGGCTGTGCCTGGTCTGTTGCCGGTGTGCACGACAGGGCCTGGGCAGAACGACCTGTTTTCGGCAAGATCAGGTATATGAATGCCAATGGTGTTAAACGGAAATTTGATAGTAACACGTATATTACAAAATGGACTGCTGAGAAAAATAGCGGCCATGCCTGATTTTCGCGCTTAAACCAGACAATCATGAAAACCTCTCACTTAGAAATAGCAACCTGCCTGTTCATACTAACCAGACGAGTGCTTTCGATGAGCTGCGTTAACAATCCGTGTCTATGAAAAAACCTTTCGTCCTCCTCGTTCTTTCAGCCATACTTTTCAGATCGTGTGATAATCGCAAAGTTGGAAATAACGGCCATTTCAAACGCCTCCCAAAACTGCTTAACGATTGAAAATTGTCCGGTTTCGTATAACAAGGGTCCGGAAACGGACATATTTACCTGAGCAATGCGGCCATCATTCAGGCGTTAATCACACATTTACAAACATATACCCTATTTGGCATAATGCATGCCGTGGGATAGCACAAAAACCCTGCTGATGTTGAGGAGTTTTCTTATAATATCATTCAGGAATCTTTCACGGCAAAAAGGATTCAGCCTCATTAATATCCTGGGGCTTACCCTCGGCCTCACTATTGGATTTCTCATCATCCTTTATATTTTCAACGAGGTCAGTTACGACAGGTTTCACAAGGACTACGACAGGATTTACCGTGTTGCCATTCGTGGCAAGCTGGGCGAGATGCCCATCAATGTTGCGGTAACCCCCGGCGCCCTGGGCCATACCCTTAAAAAAGAATTACCCGAGATCGAAGATTATACCATGTTCTTTCATGTTGGTGGCAGCCAGTTAATGCGGGCGGGTGATAAAAAATTCTACGATAACCACATGTTGTATGCCGACACCGGTTTTTTCAGGATATTCACCTTTAAAATGATCTACGGCGACCAGGCCACTGCCCTGAGTGCTCCATACTCGGTGGTCCTGACGCAAAGCCTGGCCATGAAATACTTTGGCGATATGAATCCGGTAGGGGAAACCATCAGGCTTAATAACCAATACGATCTCACGGTTACCGGCGTTATTGAAGATCCTGGCGACAAGACCCACCTGGCCATGAATATGCTGACCTCTTTTCTTACCTATGCCGACCAGCGAGGACCAGTGGTATACGATGACTGGGGCAGCATGATGTTTTACACCTATCTTAAATTAAAACCAGAAACCGATCCCGTGGTCTTTGAACGTAAAATTTCACGATTCCTTGATGAGTATTCAGGTGAAGATATGGAGGAGGAGAATATTGAGATGCGTGCGTATCTGCAACCATTAAAGGACATACACCTGCATTCCAACCTCATTGGCGAGATAAGGCCAAATGGCGATGTGTCGTACGTGTATATCCTTCTGGCTATTGCCCTTGGCATACTGCTCATTGCAGGTGTCAATTTCATGAACCTGTCTACTGCCCGTAGCGCCAACAGGGCAATGGAAGTCAGTATCCGGAAGATTATGGGCGCCGACAGGAAGCAACTGGTTTTCCAGTTTTTGGGTGAATCGGTGTTCCTCAGTCTCTTCGGCCTCGTATTCGCCCTTGCCCTGATCGAAATACTGCTCCCGACATTTAACCAGATTACAGGAAAAAGTATCTCGGTCAACTATCTGGAAAATTGGAAATTACTTGTTGGTTTTGGACTTATTGCCCTTCTGCTCGGCCTGTTCTCCGGCAGCTACCCGGCCTTATACCTGTCCTCCTTCGAACCCGTCCGGCTTTTAAGAAGCAAACTGCCCGGCAGCAGGTCAAATAAATTACTCAGGAATGTGCTCGTATTAGTCCAGTTCACCATCTCTGCCGGTCTGATTATCTCTACCCTTATTATTTACAGGCAACTCGACTATATCAGGGGAAAAAGGCTGGGCTTCGACAAAGACAATGTGATAACCATTTTCCTCAGGAATGAAGAAATCAGGAAAAATGCAAAGATTTTAAAGGAACAGGTTTCCTCGCTACCGGGCATCCGTGCCGCCAGCCTGGCATCGTCAGTCCCCGGCATGAGCCTGTCGGGCGCGTCATATTACCCCGAAGGCTATAATAATGAACCGTGGTTAATCTACAATTTCGATTCGGATGAAGATTTCGTGGAAAATACCCTGAGGATGCAAATCACTGAAGGACGCAACTTTTCGGGTGATTTTCCCTCAGATTCCAGTGCGGTAATCATCAATGAAACCCTGGCAAAAAAACTGGACTGGACCCACCCACTTGGTAAAATTATACGTAATAATAACGTGAAAGGGAAAGCTTTTCACGTTATTGGTGTCGTTAAAGACTTCCACTACCGTTCGTTACATGAATTAATTGGTCCCACCCTGATCTTTTATAAGCGGGACCTGCCAGGCTTCCTGGTGGTCAGGCTGAAAACCGGACAAACGGAAAAAACCATTAAGGGAATTGCTGAAATCTGGAATGGGCTAAACCCGGAACTGCCTTTCGATTATGAATTTATGGATACCTCCTTTAGTGAATTATACAGTTCGGAACAGAAGCTTGGCGTCCTGTTTTTATACCTCACCATTTTTGCTATTTTCATAGCCTCTCTCGGACTGCTTGGTCTTGCATCCTTTACGGCAGAGCAGCGAACCAAGGAGGTCGGTATCAGAAAAGCTCTTGGGGCCAGCATTCTCGAAGTCAGCAAGTTGCTTTCTATTGAATACCTGCGATTAATATTCATAGCCAACATTGTAGCCTGGCCGCTGAGTTATTACATGATGGAATTATGGCTCAGGGATTTTTCCTACCGGACCTCTATCCCATTCTGGGCCTTTCCCGTCACCGGACTTTTCACCCTGTTGCCGGCTCTCATTATCATCAATGCGCAAACTATAAGGACGGCTTCTGCGAATCCTGTCGAGGCGCTGCGCTACGAATAGATAGTGTCTGTCCCTACTGTCCGATACTGCGTTGTTACAAAAATTTTAATTCCTCTTATGCATTCGTATTCGGCGGATTAAAATTTTTGCACGCTCCGTTTAGAAGAAAACAGGCTTTGTTCCCGAACATTTTGATCCAGACATCTGGACTTTATGGACAGACCCCAGATAATGTTACTACCTGAAATCAGGCACTGTATCTTGTTTTGGGGATGGCCTCATCCTCCAGTTGGGGAGTACTTGTTTTTTTATCTCTTCAGGCCTCACATCAGTAGCAGTTATGGTGAAATCATCATGAAAATGCACCACCCTCAACGACTGATTCTCAAATCCGCCATACATAGATTTTCGCCTGAAACGGTAGCCAGGCAACAATTGCCCGTTCTGATCATTCAGAATGCTATATACAAACCGGTTCCCGTCCTTCCTTATGGCATCAAGAAATGCAAAAGCAGCGTCGTGACCGATAAACGCATAAGGGCAACCCTTACGTGTCGTGAATGAAGGTTCTGCTTTAAATCCGGTCCGGAACCTGGCGAGAAAATTTTCCACTTCGGGATCGTCAAAACTATAGTAGTAGGGTGTAATATAAGTCAGGTTGAGTTTGTGATAATACGTGAAATCTGAATGAGGAAAAACAGCCCACTCCGGCATCCCGAATACCTGTATATCGAAATTCCGAAGTTGAAAATAAAGCTGGGATACAATAGTCGACACGAAAGCCTCATCGGTAACAGGCACCACTACGATATTCTTTTTATCCTTCGATAACGCCTGTACAAGATCCGAGGCCACATTGGCACGGGCAATATTATCGTAAACGATCTCCTTGATGATCGCATTCTCGGTGTACGTATAATTTTGAAGCGAATTCAGCAATTCACCCTTAAAATATTCAACCTTGTTCATTTCAAGGCTGTCGGCACTGTAGATAAAAACAAAGTTCTTGTCAAAATCTTTAGCCAGATACCTGGCTGCAAGTTTAAACTCTGTGGTATACGACGGATTGAGCTGGAATAAATAAGGGTTTGAGGCTGTAAGACTGTCATTAGCATAAAACGGACAAATTAGCGGAACATGGTGGCTTAGCGAAAAATCATTTACAATTTCCACGTTCCATGAATAGAATGGACCTACGATAAGATCTGCATTCTGAAAGAAGGAAGACGTTAGAAGATCCCTGGTATGAGAAGGACTTTTCCGGGTATCGAAATAATGAACATTTATCGACAGACCGGCATTCCGGAGTGAATCCAGGGCTACGAAGCTTCCTTCCATAAATTCAAGAAAA
>DASQZK010000551.1:0-3053 GCA_035638735.1 Bacteroidales bacterium | reverse complement strand
TTTTATTGGCTGTCGGCTATCGGCTGTTAGCTATCGGCTATCAGCTATCGGTTCTTTGACCAATTACTTCTTACCTCTAACCTCTAACCTCCTCTTACCTCTCCCGCCCTCTTCCATCCCCAAATGGCTCTTTATCCACTTATATTTCAAAACGTGGTATTCGGGATTGATACCATGTCCGGACCACGGGTAGACCACGTACTCTTTTGGAACAGTAAGCTGGTTATAGGCGGCAAAGTTAATATGCGGCGGACAGGTCACGTCCATAAGTCCGGCGCCCATGAATACCGGTGCTTTAATCCATGGAGCCAGGTTTTTGATGTCGATATAACTCAGGGTATGGTAGATCGCGTCCCAGCTGATTTCAGGATGTGCTTTTTTGTATGCCACAAACTCATTTGCAGGCCAGGTGGCTACTTTGAAGTAGTCTCTGAAATCGGACAGGAATGGCACATGGGGGACGCAAAGGGCTATCCGCTCATTGTCGAGGGCTGCCGTGGCAAAGCTCAAGGCTCCGCCCTGGCTGCCGCCTTCCACAACCACACGGGTGGTGTCTACTTCAGGACGGCTGAACAGGAAGTCGACTGCCCTGATGCAATCCATATATGCCCCGCGGTAAATGTAACATTCATGGTCATCAAGGTGATCCTGCAGGTAGCCCGGGAAACCGGGATCTACATCATCTTTGCTGTTTCCATGCCCCCTTATGTTCAGGGCGAAAACGGCCATGTCGCTGCCCGGGTAAGCCCAGGAGAGTGTCTGGTTTGTACTGTAACCCTGGACATGAAGAATGGCTGGATAGATACCTTCTTTGCGCGGTTTTGCATACCAGCCCCTTACAAGGACATTTCCAAGAGAACGCATCTCCACAAGGTAGACTTCGCGTTCGGGGGTGCTTATACTGTCCTGGTAAATCAAGTTAAACTGCGGTTCAACGGCAGCCAGTTCTTTTTTTGCCCTTCGCCAGTAATCAGCGAAATCATCAGGGCGATCGGTTGGTGATACGATCTGTTCGGGGTCTTTTCCAAAACGGAATGTATAGGTCTTATTGTCGATGTCACTTTTAAAGGTAGCTGTGACTTCGTAAAAACCCGGAGCAAGGTCTTCAAGGATAAGTTTGTCTGTGAAGGTTTTATGTCTTCGTATCGATAGGTTATGCTGTTCGGACATAATCACATCATGAAAATCACTGGTGACCGTATAGGCTATTATGCCTTCCAGTTTACCGGGAAAGTTGTTGGTGAAAGCTACGGGGATGACCACCGATTTGACATTGGTAAAAATGTGATCTTCCGGGGCCATCCGGACTTCTACCTTTAGCAGGTCGTCGAGTCCTTTCACACGGAGTGTTGGTGAACCACCGTATATACCACCGTTGCCCTTGTCATCATATACCCTGACGGCAATAAGATTTGGGGCATCCCACCTGACCTTATGGGCCGGGATATCTACTTTGGCGGCTTCATTATAGGCCTGTACATAATTTGGAGGGAAATCACCATTCTTGAGCACACTTTCACCATTCCAGTATATTTCACCGGCATCATCGATCTTTCCCAGGTCCAGGATCAATCCTCCCTTCTTTAGGGCTTCATGTTTAAGTTTTGCAGGGATAATGACTGTTTTGCGGTACCAGGCATATCCGTCGTGGTCAAAATAGCCCTGCTGTTCCCAAACTTTTCCGGCTTCAATTTCCGGCCAGTTGTCGTCGGCAACAGTATCATTACGCCATTCAGGAGAGTCTCCAGTCTTGAATTTCCAGTTCGTATCGATTAAGTTTTGTGAAAAGGTAACTGCCGGGATAATCACCAGCATAAGAAGTACAAGCTTTTTCATGTGATTGATTTTTCAATGGCCTAAAATAATTCAATCGGAGTGATAAAAAAAGTTGCAAGGCAGATATTTGTGTCACAATTGCATCTATATTTGCATAAATAAATGTGTGAATGACTTCTTTTAAAAATTTGGGCGTCAGGTAAAAGTAAAAATGATAAGGCAGGCTGTCATTCTGTCGAACAAGGCAGAATATGGTGAAAATTATCACCAGGTTAAGTTTGTCGATAAGGAGAAAGCGAAAAGATATACCCTTTTGCGTTCGAACCTGCTCGATTCTTTACAAACCAAAACAACCGTTTGTAGCAGAGATACTAAGATTTATTCCGGCGAACTGTCGCCCGGATGCCGCATGTGTGTGGAAGGTCGTTGGTCATGCCTCTTTATAAATAATAAATGCAACGCTGCTTGTTTTTATTGTCCTTCTACGCAGGATGATCTTTCACTTCCCTCAACGGATAATTTTATTTTCAATAATCCGGATGATTATGTCGCCTACTTGCATGAATTTGGCTTTAAAGGCGCCAGTTTCAGCGGGGGAGAACCACTGCTGAGTTTTGACAGGACCGTTGAATATCTCAGGGCAGTTCGGCAGCATTTTGGGAGCGACATGCATATATGGTTATACACCAATGGCATTTTACTTACACCTGAACGAGCGGCTATTCTTGCTTCCGAAGGACTCGATGAGATCAGGTTTGATATTTCGGCCAACCGTTACAGTATTGAGAAGATCAAGTTTGCAGCCGGAAAGATTCCTGTCATTACCGTTGAGATACCGGCTGTTCCTGAAGATCTGGCGTTGCTGAAGGAAAAATCAAGTGACATGGTGTCTGAGGGGGTGAATCACCTGAACCTTCACCAGCTAAGGCTCACACCTTATAATTTCCACAAGTTGACCGGGCGTGATTATACGTTTCTTCATGGCACTAAGGTTACGGTACTCGATTCTGAAATGGCGGCTCTGGAAATGATACGCTATACGACGGAGAAGGGGGTTGACCTGCCCGTCAATTATTGTTCCTTCGTTTACAAGAACCGATACCAGGCTCTGGCTGCCCGGAACCGGTATGCGCCTCTTATGCAGTCACAATGGGAACACATGAGCAGCAGCGGCTACCTGCGGTCGGTTTTTTTGCCGGGCGATATGAAGGACGCCTCCTCAACCCTTCTTGCCCGGTATGGCGATAAGCTTTTATCTTCAGGCAGTAACATTCATA
>DASQZK010000550.1:0-2038 GCA_035638735.1 Bacteroidales bacterium | reverse complement strand
ATCACCGTACTGAACAACATTTCCTCCATCTAATTTTATATCATCAATTGAGGTAAAACCAATACCGAGTTCATTTAATATCTTAACAATATTCTCACGGGGAGTATGCTTATGCTTCCATTTTCCTTTGAGATAGGAAGGTTCATAATTGAAAAGCAGGGGAGTACCATTTGCTGATTTAACTGGCATATAGTCTCGACACCAGATATCGTTTGTCCCAGTCAATTCAATTAATTTAATATCGTTGTTTTTAAATTGTTCGTCATCCATAACAAACCCTTTAACGATGTATTCTTTAAGAGTTTGTGTCGCCCATATTCTAAATTTTGTAGCTTGTCTCGAATTTACCCGGTATCCAGTCACTCGTTCCTTGCCTTACCCCACCGGGTAGGTCAGGAGGAATAAAATCCTCCCTTCCCCCTAAGTGGATAACACGTACGTGATAGTTGCCCAGGGAGAGAGCGCCGGGCTTCCACGTTTCGCTCTCATAACAGCTTATGTGAGTTTAGGCCCAATGCTGTCTGCCGGCTGAACAACGTCTTCGTATGAGCTGCGTTAAACGCTCATAACCTGTCAGCTTACCATTTTGGTAGGGAGCGTATCAATCTTAGTTTTCGCTCTCACGCCTTTTCGACAGTTACGGAATGTTTACCTGTGTTGACCATGCTCACGCATCCATGCCCTTAATCGGCATTGAGACTCCGAAGATCATCTGCCTTACGGTTTCCTGCCACGCCATAGGATACAAAATCCTGACGATTGGTACACTTTACCCGGGAGCTTCAACCCGCAGTGGCTGCACCACACGCCAGTTGTCCCGGTAGGATACTATTGGAAAAACAATAGGTTTTATCAAGGTCATAGCCTTGTAAAACAATTATATAGAGCGACATCGCGTCGCAATAACGTTTTTATCAGCTTTTAGCTTTTCAAGTTTCTTTTTATAAAATCTCACTCTTTTCTTATAATTTTCATTTTCTCTAAGTTCGGATAGTTTACTACTAACAGAATCACTACTTGCCGGTGGAGGTGGCGGTGGCAATTCAGGATAAGTGATAAATACATGCATCGAATCTATCAGTTCGTCAAACACTTCATTTAAGACTTTGTACTCATAATCAGTCTTTGACTCCTGGCTAAGCAAAAATCCTGGAATGAAAAAAAGTAATATCAAAATAAACGATAACTTATGCATTGTTTTCTTCTTAAATGCCCCCTTAACGTATCGGCGTAGCCACTAAGGGTTACCAGGCAGTATGTTTATTGAGTGTATGATGTTTCCATTACTTGTCATCTTATCTTAAGAATTCATCTGCCCTTATTGTGGCTGACGCCATGTTGAACCAAACCTAAAGGTAGCTTTAACCTCCAGGTTTGGAGATTTCCTTTTCATAACGTAATTTGAGATTTATTTACCTTAATAAAATTCATTAGTATTATGAGAAAAAAAATCTGAGAATGAAGATACAAGGTATTCTTCAACTCCACAAGGAAAAAATGTTTTAAAAAATTTTGAGCACCGTTTAAAAATTGCCCACCGCTCAGACCAAACCGTAACAAGCTACCTTCGCAGTGTTGAATTTCTTATGGACTTCCATTTTGAAGATCCAAAAGACCTGGAAATCGACCAGGTTATTGACTTTTTGTATGACCTTAAAGAAGAGAAACAACGCAACTGGCGTACCGTAAAAATTTATGTTGCTGGCTTGCGTTGGTATTATCAACACATGCTCGACGATGCTGAAATGGCCTTTTTGATCCCTTATCCCAAAGAGGAAAAAACACTTCCAAAGATTATCAGCCGGGAAGAACTCACCCAACTTTTTGATGCATGCACCAATCTTAAACACCGGGTCATGTTCCGCCTGATGTACTCTTCGGGGCTGCGACGTTGCGAGCTGATCCGCCTTACCCCTGAAGACATTGATACCAAAGACGGCAAATGCAGGGTGCGGGTTTTAAACGGGAAAGGCCGGAAAGACCGGTACACGGTACTTTCGACAAAAGTATTGGAAGAACTCAGGGAATATTACCTCAG
>DASQZK010000549.1:0-5820 GCA_035638735.1 Bacteroidales bacterium | reverse complement strand
GCAGCAGACACCATTTTCATGGCGCTGGTGATCTGCCTGGTTGAGGTAATCGAGCTGATCCGCGTACGTATCTCCTTTAAATTAGCCATTTATTAGCGTTTCTAATTATTTGCTATTCCTGTAATTTGCTGTAAGCTCGCGAGCCACTTTTGTCATGGTTTCTGTTATCTCATCGGTGAGTTCACCTTTAGCGAGCCTGTCAAGAACATCTTTATGTTTTACTTCAAGATATTCGAGGTATTCCTCTTGAAAATCTTTAACCCGTTCAAGAGGAATATCGCTCAGCAGTCCTTTTGTTCCGCAGAAGATGATAGCCACTTGTTTTTCGATAGACATAGGCTGATGAAGTCCCTGTTTCAGGATTTCCACGTTTTTGGTTCCCTTATCGAGTACGGCCAGGGTAGCGGCGTCGAGGTCAGAACCGAACTTGGAAAAAGCTTCCAGTTCACGGAACTGGGCCTGGTCTATCTTAAGTGTCCCGGCAATTTTTCGCATGGATTTCACCTGTGCGTTACCCCCTACCCTCGATACGGAGATACCGACGTTAATAGCGGGGCGGACACCCGAGTTAAACAGGTTTGTTTCGAGGAAGATCTGTCCGTCGGTAATGGAGATCACGTTAGTAGGTATGTAGGCAGAAACGTCGCCGGCCTGTGTTTCGATTATTGGGAGGGCCGTTAGTGAACCACCGCCTTTGACGATAGGTTTCAGTGCGTCGGGAAGGTCGTTCATTTTAGCGGCAATTTCGTCAGATTCGATAATTTTGGAAGCACGTTCAAGCAACCTTGAATGGAGATAGAAAACATCACCGGGGTAGGCTTCGCGTCCGGGCGGACGGCGGAGCAGAAGCGACACTTCGCGGTACGACACGGCCTGTTTCGACAGATCGTCGTATATGATGAGGGCATGACGGCCTGTATCCCGGAAGAATTCACCGATGGTGGCACCGGCAAACGGGGCAAAGAACTGGAGAGCGGCCGGGTCAGCGGCAGTAGCAGCAACGATGACCGTGTATGGCATGGCACCGTTTTCCTCGAGTACTTTAGCTACGTTGGCCACGGTAGATCCTTTCTGTCCAATGGCCACGTAAATACAATAGACCGGGTTGCCCTTTTCGTAGAATTCTTTTTGGTTCAGGATGGTATCGATCGCTACCGAAGTTTTACCGGTCTGCCGGTCGCCAATAATAAGCTCACGCTGTCCCCTGCCAATTGGGATCATCGAGTCAATGGCCTTGATACCTGTCTGAAGAGGCTCTTTCACTGGTTGCCGGTAAATCACACCAGGGGCTTTCCGTTCCAGTGGCAACTCGTAACTCTTGCCCTGAACAGGGCCACGTCCGTCGAGAGGTTCACCAAGGGTGTTTATGATGCGACCGAGAAGTCCGTCGCCAACATTGATCGAAGCAATACGTTTGGTTCTTTTTACGGTATCACCTTCCCTGATAAGTTCAGAGGAACCCAGAAGAACGGCACCCACGTTGTCTTCTTCAAGGTTTAGAACGATTCCCATGACACCACTGCTGAACTCGATAAGTTCATTTGACTGTACCTTCGACAGTCCGTAGATGCGGGCAATACCATCACCTACCTGTAACACGGTACCGACTTCTTCAAGTTCAACTTCAGTCTTAAAACCCTGAAGTTGCTTCTTCAATACTTCAGATACTTCTGCAGGTTTAATTTGAGCCATTGTCTGTTATTATTTTTCTATTGATGTTTGCAGTAATTGTTTTCTCATTTTAGCCAGCCCGGTTAAAACACTGGCATCGTATTGTTCATCTTCCACTTTCAAAACGAAACCGCCGATAATGGAGGGATTTATGATCTCTTCCAGTTCAATCCGGGCAGCAAAGGTTTTTTCGAGGATGGAAAGGAATTCCTTCCTTGTCGAATCCATGATAGTGGAAGCAATGGTAATCTCCGCTTTCCTTATGCCCTTTTTTTCACGATAGGTCCTGGAAAAATTCCTGATGATTCCTTCGATGTATGATTCCCGTTTTTTTTCGAGCAACAACATCAGGAAATTATAGGTGAGCTCGTTTACAGACGGTTGAAACACCGTTGTGATCAGGTTTTTCTTTTGTGAAGTCTTCACCACCGGACTTTCAAGAATCTCCTTAAAATCCGGGGTTTTCAAACTACCAACCAGCAGCGTGAGATCCTTCATCACCTCTTCGGTAAGGTCGTCTTCGAGCGCAGTCTGGAACAACGCCTTGGCATACCTTACTGAGATTTTACTGTCGTTCATAGAGACGTAAATTTTCTTAATTCATCTTAATATCGTCGAGAAGTCGTTGGATAAGGTCTTTCCTTTCCTTATCGTCGCTCAGTTTAGTCCTGAGAATTTTCTCTGCAATTTCGAGTGAGAGGTTAGCGACCTGGTCTTTGATTTCACTAATGGCCATGGCTTTCTCATTACGGATATTCAGCCGGGCTGCTTCGATCATTTTTTTAGCTTCCTCGTCGGCTCTTTCTTTGGCTTCGGTAATGATATTCTCCTTAACTTCCCTGGCTTCTTTCATCAATTTATCGCGTTCAGACCTGGCCTCAGCCATGATCTTTTCA
The DNA here is from genome assembly GCA_035638735.1 of Bacteroidales bacterium. Lineage (GTDB taxonomy): Bacteria > Bacteroidota > Bacteroidia > Bacteroidales > DASQZK01. The sequence continues at coordinate 3,253 of DASQZK010000549.1, read as the reverse complement.
TTATCGGCTTGTAACTTCTGCATTTCTTCCTTTGCTTTTTCGGCCGATTTGAGTGCTGACCTGATACTGTCTTCCCTTATCTTTACAGCGTTCAGGATGGGTTTCCAGGCAAACGTCCTCAGGACAATGAGCAGGATCGAAAAGATGATCACCGTCCAGAAAATAACGCCAATATCCGGTGTGATAAGATTCATGATATCTGACTATTTGTTGGTTTCATAATGAACCCGGTACTGCAACCAACCGTTGCAGTCCGGGTAAAGACTCATTTAATCAATGCAATAACCACAGCGAAGAGTGCTACCCCTTCGATAAGAGCGGCAGAAATAATCATGTTGGTCTGTATCATTGATACAGCTTCAGGCTGACGGGCTATAGCGTCCATAGCCGAACCACCTATTCTTCCGATTCCGATTCCTGCACCTATTGCGGCAAGACCTGCGCCTATTGCGGCGAATGTTGCACCAGTCATAATGATTTGGTTTTAAATTAAACAAAAAAAAGAGATATTATTGATGCTGGTGTTCACGTGTTGCAAGCCCGATAAACAAGGCTGAAAGCAATGTAAAAACGTAAGCCTGCAATATGGCCACCAGGATTTCAATACAATCCATAAATACGACAAATACTACCGATGCGGGAGCAACTGCCAGAGACTTAAAGATGAATATCAGGGACACAAGACCCAGCACAATGATATGTCCGGCCGAAATATTCGCAAAGAGACGAACCATAAGGGCGAAGGGTTTTGTAAACAGTCCGATGAATTCCACAGGCACCATGATGGGCGCGAGCCACCAGGGCACTCCGGGTTGAGCAATAAGATGTTTCCAGTAGGTTTTGGTACCGCTGAACTGGGTAATCACGAAAGTGAAAACAGCCAGCACCATGGTAACAGCGATATTCCCGGTCACATTCGCCCCAAAAGGGAATATACCGGGTATAAGTCCGAGGATGTTGCTCAGCAGGATAAAGAAAAAGACGGTGAGCAGGTAAGGCATGTGCCGTTCATATTTTTCTTCCCCGATATTCGGTATAGCGACCTCATCCCGGATAAAAACGATCATAGGTTCAATAAAACCATTCATGCCTTTCGGGATAATGATCTTTTTTCTGCTGTAAGATTTACCCATTCTAACGAATATCAGTATCAGAAGGATTGCTGCGAACAGGATACCAACCACGGTACGGGTAATTGAAAAATCATAAGGGCGGACAATCCCGCCCGATTGGGTTTTTTCAATGATTTTTCCGGCATCGGGACCTTCCTCGGGAATCATAAAGCCGCGGTATTCGTGGCCATGTTCAAGTTTGGACGACAAGAAAACCGTAAGTCCTTTATCTTTACTATATAGGATGACCGGCAGGGGAACACTAACGGCCTCACCGTCCGGCTTTGTCCAGAGGTGCCATTCATGTGAGTCTTTAATATGACCCATTATGAATGTGGCCGGGTCAAAATTCTCTTCCGTTTTTGCTTCCCCGCTGCCATCCGTTTTGTGCTCTTGCTTCTCGGAGGCAATAGCCGGGTACGACAAAAAAACAACCAAAATGAAAATCAATCCCCTGATAAAAAATTTTCCCTGAGCCATCAGAAATTATAACTTTTTAGATTTCAATACACTTACAAAATTAGCCAACAGATAAATTGTGAATGTTAAATATATAACAAAAAATGTCAAAATAAACTGAAGAGAGAGCCTTTTGAACAAAAGGACAGAAATCCCGATAAGGGCGGCATATAATAAAAATTTAAGGCCGATTGCCAGCAATGTCCGCTGGACTCTCCGGGCTTCATCTTTCGAAAACCCTGAATAGAAAATTGCCGAAACAATGAACGAAATAACCACTCCGCCGGTAAGAAGGATTACCGTTTGGTGAAAGGCAATCCCGAAAGCATAAAAGTAGTTCAACAAATAGGCAATGCCGGTAAGACCAAGATAAATTACAAAAAGATAACCGGTATTTTTAATGAACGCTTTCATTTTTTGAACCTTATAAAATCCCGGAGGGCGGTGTAGAGTGCAATAAAGACGCCTAAGATAGAAAAAATGACAATGAATAAAGGCTTACCCCCGTTATATTTTTCGTCAAGTTTCAGACCACCCCAGACCGCAACCAGGATGATGGCGATCATCTCAAAAGCTATTCCCGTGTACCTGAGGTATTTTCCGGTATCAGAAGAGTTACTTTTCTTTCGATTCTTTCGATTCGGGGTTTGCTCCGACATTTGGCATATTTGAACCTGACATATCACATTTTCCAGAGAACACGGCGCCCGGGTCAATCGCCAGTTTATTGGTAGTTATTTCTCCGACGAGTTTTGATTTTGCCCTGAGAGAAAGAAGCTCGGACGTAAATACTTTTCCTTCAATAGAGCCTTCCAATTCAAAATTTTTACAATAGACCTCGCCATTAATCTTACCGCTTTCACCAACGATAACCTTTCCTTTGGTATTGAGGTTTCCGTTAAGCGTCCCGTCAACCCGGATGTCGCCATTGGAAGTAATATTTCCTTCGATAACCGTACCAGCACCAATGAGGTTGATCGTACTGCCTTCTGCTTCAATATTTTTTGCCATAGTTAACTCTGTATTAAAAAAGAAACAAAAAATGATAAAGGACAAATATAAGAAATATTTCCGTCCATTATTCTTACTTTTTAAGAAGCAGAAGGCGCCAAAGCGATGATGATGTTGATCATGCCCTGCGCCTTCTGCAAAATTTTCATTTTGTCCGGCTTATAAGGCCGGCAAGCGGGAAATAGAATTATGCTTTAATCTTATCGCCGTCATAGGCCCACTTGAGCAGGATGGAGCCCCATGTAAATCCGCCGCCGAAGGCTGTCAGGATAATATTATCTCCTTTTTTAAGTTGAGACTCCCATTCCCAAAGGCACAGGGGAATAGTTGCTGCCGTGGTGTTTCCGTATTTCTCGATATTGATCATGACCTTATCCTTATCGAGGCCCATGCGTCGGGCTGTAGCTTCAATAATTCGCATATTTGCCTGGTGGGGTACAAGCCATGCCACATCTTCAGCTTTAAGATCATGTTTTTCCATCATAGCGACAGAGACATCGGCCATTTTTGAAACAGCCCCTTTGAAGACGGCCTGTCCTTCCTGGTAAATATAGTGCAGCTTCTTATCGACAGTCTCATGGGAAGGGGGCATAAGCGAGCCGCCGGCTTTCAGGTGAAGGTGCTTCACCCCGGAGCCATCTACATTGAGGATATGATCGACCACGCCGACA
>DASQZK010000548.1:0-4346 GCA_035638735.1 Bacteroidales bacterium | reverse complement strand
TATGATCGTGACTGTATTGACCGTATGACCTACGAACTTGCCCTGGCCGAGCCGCTGCCCGGCCAGCCTTTACCCCTTCCGTCGCCGGCCTATCATCTTGCAAACCGGTATTATGGCAGCAACAAGGGTCAGAAGATTCCCGGCACCATAGACGGGAACCTGCAACGCCGTGTCAACCGCATTCTTGAGCGGCATCGCGAACCTCTGTATTCCAACCATATACATAACGCGGCCTGCGTGGTCATCAGTGTTGAAAATGGGGAGGTTCTGGCATATACCGGTAACCTGAGGAACGAAGAACATCCCGCGTATGGCGGTGATGTCGACGTCGTCATGTCACCCCGCAGTTCGGGAAGCATTTTAAAGCCGCTTTTGTATGCCGGCATGCTTAACCGGGGAGAGATCCTGCCGAATACCCTGATCGCAGATATTCCAACCCGGTTCAGGGGTTACAGCCCGAAAAACTATAACCGGGACTATGACGGTGCCGTGCCGGCTTCTGCAGCGCTGGCCCGTTCATTGAATGTGCCTGCCGTACGCATGTTATACCAGTATGGAAACGAGCGTTTTCACCAGGATCTGCATGATCTGGGATTCACCACCATACGTTATTCTCCCGAGCATTATGGCCTTAGTCTCATTCTTGGAGGGGCAGAGGTTACACTATGGGAACTGGCAGGTGTATATTCAAGTATGGCCCGGGTTCTTAATCATTATACCCGTTTCGACGGAAAATATTTCAAATCAGACTGGCACATGCCCGTTACAGGAAAGCCAGGCAAAGAACAGGCAATCGTTGCCGGTAATGAGCAGGGACGGCTGGGTGCCGGTTCGATTTGGCTAACCTTCCAGGCCCTCCGGGAGGTTCATCGGCCACCCTCTGAAAGTGGCTGGCAATTGTTCAGCTCTTCCCGGAAGGTAGCCTGGAAAACGGGGACAAGCTTTGGCTTTCGCGATGGATGGGCCGTAGGTATAACTCCCGGCTATGTAATAGCTGTTTGGACAGGTAATGCCGATGGTGAGGGCCGCCCGGGCCTGACGGGTTTGAATACGGCAGCACCAATCCTCTTCGATGTTCTTGACATCCTGCCTGAAACGGGTTGGTTCGATACCCCTTACGATGATCTCGTCAAGGCCGAAGTATGCAGCCAGAGCGGACACAGGCCTTCAAAAGACTGTCCCGACAGGGACTCGGTGTGGATAAGTCCCGCGGGGTTGCATTCCCCGGCATGCCCGTATCATCATATCCTTCACCTGGATCGCAACGCCAAATACAGAGTCAGCGCTTCCTGTTGCGATGTGTCTGTGATGATCCATGAACCATGGTTTATACTGACACCTGCCATGGAATGGTATTACAGAAAATCGCATCCTGAGTACAAGGTGGTTCCGGACTATTTGCCAGGTTGCGACAAAGAAAGCGACATATCCCAGATTGAAATACTCTACCCCGATCCCGGTTCGGTCATTTATGTCCCGCGTGATTTAAACGGGAGCCGCAGCCGTGTTATTTTTGAAGCGGCTCACCGTCATCCCGGAAAAACAATATTCTGGTCTATCGATGACCGTTTCGTTTCCCGTACCGTCAACTTTCACCAACTGGCCGTTCAGCCCGGGGAAGGCCAACATGTCCTGACCCTGGTCGATGAAGACGGCAACAGTAAATCTGTCCGCTTTGAAGTCCTTGAAAAATAGAAACAAGGCATTACAAAATGTTATATCCCGGTGGTTAATAAATCGTTTGCGAAAATAAATAAATCCAGGAATGGTTGTTCAGATATATCGCGCAACTGAATTCTGAGGTGCCCGCATACTTTTCATGTTTATCAGCGTTTATTACTCTGAAAGAAGGCCGGCAGGCGCTCCTTCATTCCGGAAACGCCTTAGCCGTGACCTGTTCAACGATGTTAAATAAACTTAAAATTCCTTTACGACAGGGATAATATGACTATTTTTGGAACTTATTCAATTCATTGACTATGAAAAAATTTGCGAAGAAAAGCCGGTATATAGCGGCTGGCCTGATAGTAGTGATCCTTTCATTCGGATTCATTAAAGTGTCGGACCGTGACTTTGAACTTGTTAAAAGTCTTGATATTTTCTATTCCCTTTTCAGGGAAGTAAACCTTTTTTATGTTGATCAGACCAATCCTGAAAAACTTGTAAAGACCGGCATTGATGCCATGCTGAATTCACTTGATCCCTATACCACGTTTATCCCGGAATCGGAGAAGGAAGATTTTAATTTCATGACAACCGGAAATTACGGGGGTATCGGTGCCATCATAAGGCAAAGTAATGGGTATGCGATTATTGCAGATCCCTACGAAGGTTCGCCGGCAGCTAAAGCCGGACTCAGGGGTGGTGATGTTATTATTTCCGTCGACGGCTTAAACACGAAAGGGAAAAACCTTTCTACAGTGAGTGAAAAGCTTAAAGGCACACCGGGAACAGAAGTTGTTCTTGAAGTTAAAAAACCCGAAGTGAATGATACCCATAAGGTGAAGATTAACCGGGAGCAAATTCATGTTAACACGGTGCCCTATTATGGCAAGCTTGATGACAATACTGGTTATATCCGGCTGTCGAATTTTACACTGGGCGCAGCAAAAGAAGTTCAGGATGCTTTCGTCGACCTTAAGGAAAATAAGGGCATCGATAATCTTATCCTTGACCTTAGGGGTAATCCGGGCGGGTTATTGATTGAAGCCGTCAGGATTTGCAACCTGTTTGTAGACAAAGGACAGCTAATTGTCAGCACCAAGGGAAAGGTAAAACAATGGGACCAGGATTATTATACAACTGCGGAGCCTCTCGACACGAAGATCCCCATTGTTGTATTGGTCAACCGCGGATCGGCTTCCGCCTCCGAGATTGTTACCGGGGCGCTCCAGGATCTCGACCGTGCGGTCATTGTTGGCGAACGGACGTTTGGAAAAGGACTCGTTCAGACAACGCGGAAGCTTAAATATGATGCGCAACTAAAGGTGACCACGGCTAAGTACTACATTCCCAGCGGCAGGTGTATCCAGGCACTGGATTATGCGCACCGTCATGACGACGGCAGTGTAGGACATATTCCGGACTCACTGATTTCCAAATTCAGTACTAAGAACGGCCGGACCGTTTATGATGGTGGAGGTATCCTCCCTGACGTTATAGATTCAATGGAAACATTAAGCCAGATAGCCTTAAATCTTTATATGCAGAACATTATTTTCGATTATGTTACCAACTATATGGTCAAACACCAGGTCGCTCCACCTGAAAACGGCTTCCGCCTGACCGATGCCGAATACACGAATTTTGAGCAGTTTGTACAGAACAGGGACTTTACGTATGAAACACGAAGCGAGGATGCTCTCGATAAGCTGATTACCACGGCCAAGAGAGAAAAATACTACGGACTGGCCGCCGATCAGTTCGAGGCTTTGTCGGAAAAGCTGCAACATAATAATCTCAAAGACCTGGAAACCTTCAAGGATGAGATTGTTGAACTTATCGAAGAGGAGATTATGGGCCGCTATTATTACCAGTCAGGAAGGGTGAAAGCGTCTATTCCTTCCGATAATCAGATTAATAAAGCCCTGGGGGTGATCAACAATCCTGAAGAATACAATACGATCATTAAACCGTCTAAGAAGATGGCGGACATGCCTGAGGTCACTGAATTATCAACCACCGGCATAGGGCGTGAAAACCAATAGTTCATCGCCTTCCGAAACGGAAACATCCTCATGATGGAAATGTCCGTTCACCGAAAACTTTATCAGATACCGGCCAAGTGCCGGTATTTTTTTTTGCAGTTCGGATTCCAGCTCGGAGAGCTTCACCGGACCCATGAGCTCAATGACGAGTTCGTTTTTACCAGCCTCTTCAGCTGCTATCCCGGTTAACGCAATGTTATATTTCATAGGTCATTTCAGATTGTTGGAACAAGATTTTAATGTGCTTCCAGCCAGTTATGCCCTACCCCCATCTCTACGGTCAGAGGCACACTCAGTTTAACCGCATTTTCCATACCGGCTTTTACCATCTTTTTAAGATCTTCCAGTTCGGGTTCATAAACATCGAAGATCAATTCGTCGTGTACCTGGAGGATCATTTTGGAAGACATATCTGCTGTACACATCTGCCGGTGAATGGTTATCATGGCAATTTTTATGATATCTGCCGCCGAGCCCTGCAGGGGGGCATTTATGGCATTCCGTTCAGCCATTCCCCTGACAACAGAATTGCGTGAATGGATATCCGGCAGATATCTTTGCCGTCCCATGATGGTATAAACACAGCCTTCTTCGCGCGCTTTCCTGATACTTTCATCCATGTAGGCCTTTACACCCGGA